>JAJZKX010000022.1 GCA_021850745.1 Thermoplasmata archaeon | reverse complement strand
GAGAAAGCAGGTTCCGGACGTGTTCGGGAAGCTTCTGTATGGATCGAGGTTCCATTCCTTCAAGCAGTCCAGGGGCCAGCAGGGAATAGGCATCACTGCCGCCATCCTCTATGGGCAGATCACAACAGCCAGGCCAGCATATATCAAAACAAAAAGGGCACAGGACGATGTTGCATACGAGTTTGAACTTGGGATAAACGTGAAGGAGAACAGGGCTCAGATCAATTATGAAAGGCCGGTCATATGGGATGTGACCAGCGGGACTGTTGTGGCCATACCTGCAAGGGCAAAGTACCAGACGGGCAGGCAGTCTGTATGGGAGTATATCAGGGAGACAGCAGTGGCCAACCCAAACGCAAACTTCTCCTTCACCGACCCTGACGGCAGGACGCTGGAAATAAGGCGTGTTGTTGAAACGCCTTCAAAACCCGGAACAGCCATCAAACCGCATCCTTTAGGGCTGGAGATCGGGGAAATAAATTCCATGAGCAAGTCCACACATGCAGAAACAATGATGGAATTCCTCAAGGGTGATTTCAACAGGGTGAGCGACAGGATAGCCGAGGAGATCCTGCAGAAATCCGGTATAAGGCCTGAAGAGAGGCCGTCAGAAATCACTCTTGAACAGGTGAGGAAACTGAGGGACGCCTTCGGTCAGGTCAAGCTCATGCCGCCTCCAACTGACTGCCTTTCGCCGCTTGGGCATGAATTTATCATAAAGGGGCTTAAGAATGTCTACGGAGAGAGCAGGCCATCGCATTACTCCAAGCCTGTTGTCAGGCCCATATCAATACACAATGGCAACCCCTTCGCAGTTGAAGCAGGGCTGGTCTATGGCGGTGACCTCAGGTCAGACGAGCCCGTGAGGGTGGTCAGGTTCGCAAACAAGGTGCCACTGCTCTACCAGGCTGGAGCCTGCGCAATCACCAGGGCCGTGCAGGAAATGGACTGGAGACCATACGGCCTCGATCAGAAAAGCGGCCAGGGAATTCCCTTCGGGCCTGCAGTGATCTTTGTCCATGTATATGGCATAAGAATCCCGTTCACTTCGGAGTCCAAGGAGGCAATAGCCTCAGTTGATGAGATAACAGTAGAGGTCACAATGGCATTGAAGTCGCTTGGAAGGAGCGTGAAGTCATTCCTTGGAAAGAAGGACCGCAGGAAGAAGGTTTATGAGAAGTTCAGGCTTGTGAGCCTGCTCATCCCGGAGATCGGCAGGAAATCATCCGTGATCCTTGGAAAGGATATTCCTCCGCTGGACAGCGTGATTTCAAAGATTGCCAATGTGGTCTTTGTCACGGAGGATATCATCAATGATGGCGGCATGACACGGTCAAAGGTGAAGGTTATCAATTACACACGCCATCCCGTATCAATGAAGCTCTATGCGGACCCGCCTGTGGCCTATTATGACGGCGATGATATGGTATGGGATATTCTGGACCTCCAGCCATCCCTGGAAGTGGAATTCAGCATTCCCCTGTCAAATGTCCCCCAGGAGTACCCAGGAACTGCATTTTACTTCACCGGCATTGATCCTGTGCATGTCCAGGGCGCTGATCCACTGCCTGCAGATTATGGGATGGAAAGCATCAGCATAATAGATTCCGCAGATGAGGAGAAGGGTGATCAGTAATGCCTGGCGAGGTGAAATCATCCCTGGAAGGCATAGCCTCAAGAATATACGACTACCTTGTGAGCGGAGATGTGCCGGAGATATCCATGCCGTCAAGGAACAGGGACAATATAGTCCTTGATCCAATGCTTTCAGTCTGGAAATACGGGGATTCCCAGGTGACACGTTCAGGCAGGACTACAGACGGGGCGGAATACATGGTTAAAATCCTGTACATGATCGACTTCATCCGGGAGATGCTGCAGGAGGGAAAATCGTCAACACTGAGGGAAATGTACTACATTTCAGAAGGATGGAACCTTGGGAAGTTCCACACACAGGACGAATCGAACCTGATGGCGGAGGACCTGGAGGTTATCAGTGCCCTGCTCAGGGAGGACTTCAGGCTGCGCCCTGAAGAGAACGGGGCCAGCATAATGGGCAACATCACAGTGGAGGAAAAGACAAGGAAGGGAGAATTCAAGAAGATAAACTGCAAGGACGATGTTGGGGACAGCGGTTATTCAATACCCTACTCTGTTGAGGACGACAAGTTCCACATAAAGGATGTTGACGCGGATTTCATCCTTGCAATAGAGACAGGAGGTATGTTCGACAGGCTGGTAGAAAACGGGTTTGATGAAAGCAACCGGTGCCTGCTGGTCCATCTCAAGGGACAGCCGGCACGGAGCACAAGGCGCCTTCTCAAGAGGATTAACGAGGAAAAAGGCGTTCCTGTTGTGGTGTTCACCGATGGCGATCCGTGGTCCTTCAGGATATACGCGTCCATAGCTTACGGTGCCATAAAGACAGCTCACATATCACATTATCTGGCAGTTCCCACAGCAGAGTTCATCGGCGTGACCGCATCAGACATACTGAACTACGATCTCCCAACGGACAAGCTTAATGACAAGGACATTGCGGCGCTCAATGCGGAACTCAAGGACCCAAGGTTCAATTCAGAGATGTGGAGGGATGAGATAGAAACCATGCTGCGCATAGGAAAGAAGGCAGAGCAGCAGGCTCTTGCCAAATACGGCCTGAACTATGTCACATCCACATATCTGCCGGAAAAGCTGTCTCAGATTAACGGAAACAGGTGGTGAGAATGAAGGTATCACTAATACAGATGGAAAGCGAGGGAGACAAGGAGGCAAATCTGCAGAAGTCCAGGCAGCTGCTGGGAGAGGCCATGAAGGAGGGGGCAGTGCTTGCAATATTCCCGGAATACCAGATGTTCCTTCCTGATTACTCTGATCCCGGCACAACAGCTGCGGCAGCAGAGCCAACAGACGGAAATTTTGTAAACACCATGACTGCAGCTGCAAAGGGGAAGCTGACCATGGCTCTCAATATTGCCGAATATGCCGGAACAGGCATAAGGCCCTACAACACATCCATTCTGGTGAATGACCTGGGAATAATCTCCGGGAAGTACAGGAAGCTGCATCTGTTCGATGCATACGGGCACAGGGAGAGCTCATGTTACCAGCAGGGCAGCATAAAGCCCTCCGCATTTGCTGCGCCAGATGCCCGCATTGGGCTCCAGATATGCTATGATCTCAGGTTCCCGGAGCCGGCCAGGCTCATACGCCTCATGGATGCATCCATTATCTCATACCAGGCGGGATGGTTCGCCGGCGAAAGAAAACTGGAAACGTGGCGGACGCTGCTCAGGGCAAGGGCCATTGAGAACGGATCATTTGTGCTGGCATCCGCACAGTGCGGGAAGGATTTTACAGGACATACCATGGCAGTGAGCCCCTATGGAGACATACTGGGGGAACTGGATAACCAGGAAGGCATACTTACGGTTGATCTGGATATGTCCCTGCCGGAAAAGTATTCAATGGATGTGCCGCTCATAAAGCAGAGGCGGAAAGACATGTACGACATATCAGGGTTCTGACATTGCCTTCAGGAGTTCCCGGAATTCAGCTACGTCTCGGACGCGAAACCTGGCGGCTGTGTCGCCCGGGCCAACCTTGACGGTGATGGCGTCCGGGTTGTCAAGGAATGAATCCTCGTCTGTTGCGTCATCTCCGGCTATGAGGGCAGGCGCCCCATTCCTGACCTTCTTTATGGTTATTCCCTTGTTCACTCCAGGAATCCGGAGCTCAACAATTCTCTTTCCCCTGTAGAGTTCCATGCCAGTCTGCAGGGCAAGAAGGGATGCCTCGTTCACGAGCGATGACATGGCTTTCTCATCAAGCCCCCACATTATGAACACTACACCTCCCTGTTTGTTTGTCATCTTGAGTCCTGGATATCTCCTGAAGAAATCATCCCTTCGGGCATATACGGTGTCGCATTTCCTGATATATTCCCCTGCATCCGTTACATATTCCGGCTGTCCGCCTCTTGGCTTCAGTATTGCTCCATGGAGTGCAATAAAATTGTACCTGCTGTCAAGGAATTTCGTGATCTCAGGAATTGACCTGCCTGTGGCAACATAGAGCTGGTATTTTCCCGCCAGTTGATCCATTACAGATATAACCTCATCATCCGGGAAGGTGGTTTCCGGATCTGTGGACAGAGGCACCAGCGTACCATCGTAGTCCAGGAAGACGGGCGATCCCCGAGGAAGCCTTCGAGCCTCCCTTATCAGGTCACTGTCAAGTGGCATTGATCGCCTTCCTGTTTGCCATAAGGGTATGTGCACGCTTTTCTATTGCCTCTATCCACCATTTCAGGTTTCTTCTTGTAACTGACGTCTTCATGGCCTCAAGCCTTCTCTCAATCTCGCCAGCGCTCATATTCATTGCCGTGTATATAGTATCGGCCATTGCATTGATGTCATTGGGGTTGACGATGAGGGCCTGCGGGAGGTTGAATGCAGCCCCGGCAAACTCGGACAGTATCAGGATGCCATTGCCGGATGCGGCCACAAACTCCTTGCTGACCAAATTCAGGCCATCCATTAATGGCGTTATGAGGGCTATATCTGCATAACGGTAATAAGACAGCAGCACTCTGTCTGATACCTTGCTGTACATATAAATTATGGGCTGCCACTTTATATCCCCATGGGAACCGTTAATCCTGCCGATCTCCATCTCCAGGTCGCGCTTCATCCTTATGTATTCTGACACCGATGTCCTGCTTGGAGTGACCATCATAACATAATGGAACCGCCCCCTTGTATCGGGATATTTTTTCAGGACCCTCTCCACAGACAGCGCGCGGTTTATGAGCCCTTTGGTGTAGTCCAGCCTGTCTATTGAGAATATGACCCTGCCGTTCTTCTGGAGGGTCTCCAGCGGATTCACCGGTTCCTCAACCCTGGAATAGTAATCTGAATCAATGCCAAGGGAGTATGCGGAGGTCCGGTCATCCACATTGAAATCAGGCTGGGATAGCCTTTCACAGGACTCCCTGAAGTTCTTCCTGTATAATTCTGTATGAAATGTTATCATGTCTGCCTGTGTAATGCTGTCCACAATCTCCTTTGCCTGCGGAAGGATGTTGAAGAACTCGCTGGAAACCCACGGTATGTGCCAAGTGAATATGATGAAATTGGCAATTCCCAGTTTCCTTACGAACCCTGGAACAAGGCTAAGCTGGTAGTCATGAACCCAGATCACCGAATCATTATCTGTATTCTTTGCAACTGCCTCTGCAAATTTCCTGTTCACTGCACTGTATGTCTCGAACGAATCTTCAACGTACCTTACGCGTTCCCTGAAATAATGGAAAAGAGGCCATAGTGTGCCGTTGGAATATTCATCATAGAAACCATGCTTCTCATTACGGTTCAGGAATATCCTTGCAACAGTATATCCCTCATACTCTTCCACCGGGTAATTCATGTCGGCATTGCCATCACCCCAGCAGATCCATACCCCACCATGGACCTTCATGGCCTGGTGCAGGGCAGTAACCACGCCACCGACGTTCCGGCGGAGTGTTTCCCGGCCCCCAGAGCGGTCATGGCTCACGGGGCATCTGCTGGTGACTATGACATACCTCATTAAGTCAAAATTTGTTCATCCTATTAAAATAATCACAATTTATCCGTACTGTGTGTCTCCACCTCATTGACGGCAGGCCTCTTGGCTGTTCTGGAACCTGCCCTAGATCCCAGAACCTCCCTGGCAAGCAGTGATAGAATAGCTGCCACTGCAAAGGCAGCTCCAGCAATCAGGAATATGTAAGCGAATGCGCTTGATGTGGGCATTGATACATACACTGGGCCTGATGGGCTGTTCCCCACAAGATACAGTGCTGAGACGGTGGCCATTATTGAGCCGGCAATGGGTGCGCCTATGCTGCTGCCAACATTCCGGAAAGTGCCGTTCATGGCTGTTGCAAGCCCCATGTCCTTTGGGTTCACTGTGAGCACTATGAGATTTATCAGTGAAGCATTCATTATTGAAAGGCCTCCGCCAGTAACAAACTCGAACATGAGCATCTGGTCATAGGAATGGAATACGGATTCCAGGATGAAGCCTGCCCCTGAAATTACGGAGCCAATTATGGCCAGGGGCTTCACGCCAATCCTGGATACAAGCCTCCCTGTTATGGGTGCGAAAACAAGCATGCCTATGGCAAACGGAACAAGTGAAATTCCCGTGTAGAGAATTGATTTTCCATATCCGGAAGGACTCGGAAGCTCAAACCTGTATGTGAGGGCCTGCATGGCAAGGAACATGCCCATTCCAGATATTGAAAGGACAATGTTTGCAACCATGACGTTCCGGTACGACAGGAGCCTGAAGTCCAGTATGGGCTCCCCGCCCATCCTTGAATAGCGCCTTTCGAAGAGTGTCAGGGGTATGATGAGCATGGCACCCGAGGCAATCATGGAAAGCGTGCCATATGATGTCCATCCCCAGCTCGGTGCCTCCGACAGGGCAAAAACAAACAGTGCAAGGGAAGCTGCAAGAAGCGAAGCCCCGATGTAGTCTATCTTTGTATCGGGCCTCCTGAACCTTGATTCTCTTACCACTACCATCGTTGTTACGGCAAGGGCAAGCACAAATGGTATAGCAGTGTGATATGTCATCCTCCAGCCGAAGTCATTTGAAACCAGTGATCCCAGTGGAAGGCTGACGGCAAAACCAGCTCCGAACATGGCACTGATGAGGGCCTGCGCCCTTGGCACCATGTCCTTGGGGAACTCCTCCCTCATGAGGCTCATTCCGAGTGGCATTATTGTCAGTCCGATACCCTGGATAGTCCTTGAAATAACCATGAATGTGAAATTTGGCGAAAATCCTGTGACTGACACGGCAACGGCATAGACCAGAAGCACGACTGACAGAATCTTCTTCTTGCCGTATATATCGCCAAGCTTTCCCATAATTGGTGTCATGGCAACGCCTCCAACCAGGTAGGCGGAGAGCAGAAGGCTAACCTGTGCTGATGTGACATTGAATGCCAGGGCTATGCTGTGCAGTGAAGGCGTCAGCATCCCTTCGATGTACATAACAATCAGGACAAGCCCCGCAAGTATCAGCATCACTTTGCGTGAGTACTTTGCATCGAAATCCTCGTTTGAAACATAATTTAGCTTATCATCTTCATTATCTAATGGCATTTGGCTTCACTTCCTCTAACTTCATTTTCTGCGGATACCCTCAGTGATGATGCAATCATGTCAAGGAAATTGCACATCTTCGCCGCTGATGAATCATCAACACTGGCTATGGCCTCACTTACGCTGGATATTATTTTCTCTTCAATAGCATCCAGGAGAGAAATTCCCTCAGGATTCAGGAAAACCCTTGAGGCACGCCTGTCGGCCGGATCATCCTCCCTGGATAAAAGTCCCCTGTTCTGCAGTGTGTCTATAATTCCTGTAACAGTAGGATTCCTGACGTGAAGAAACCTTGAAAGATCAGTGAGCCTCTGGGGCCCATTGGCTCTGAGATATCGCATCAGAGCATACTGGTAGACCATCAGTCCTGATGATCGCGTAATCTCTACCTGAAGGAACATGAATTCTTCCATCACTGACCTCAGGGAATGAAAAAGCACACTCCCTGTTCCAGTTTTCCCACCCATGTCTCCTTCTGGTTTTGGCATTGAAGTCATAGGGAGGTAAATTACTTAGCTATACTTAACTATTAGCATTACCTAACTATATTTCTTCTGCAATTGATTTCGTTTCATGATGAATTCAGCAGCAGAAATTAAGTAGTTAGTAATTATATTAAAAAACTGATATTTACGATTCTGCTGAGAATCATCTTCATATTCCCGACGCTGCTATATACAGCAAGCATTCTTTCCAGAGCTCTTGCTGGCCGGGGAATTTTCGGAGAGGATGCAGATGATGATACCAGCCTCAGGAAGTTTGAGATGCAACTTCTCATTGACGGGGCATTTCTGGGCATAATCAATGGTTTTATTGTGATATTCGGCATCGGGCAGACTGGATACGGCATCCTTCTTTCATTTGCAACGGTGGCCATCGGGCTTCTCGGTATATCTGCCATGGCTTCTGATTCAGCAGGTTACACGGAGCTTTTCATAATGGTTCTCAACATAATCCTTTTCGGGCAGTTCATAGATCTGGCATCTTTCTCCTTCATAGCCTCTCTTTCGGTTATTGTGGCGCTCATTGTTCTCATGGGGGTATACCTGGTCAGGTATGCCGGAAGTGCGGATTCCGAGGAAACTGCCTGATCAGGCAAAAGTGCTTTTGCAGCCTGCAGAGGGGTAATTAGAGACGCTCGGCAATAAGGCGCCTGGCGAAGAAGGTTACAGATGATTCTATATTTTCAGTTCATGAATAAAATTCATCTATTGTATTATCATGTTTACATCATGGTTTCAATGCAGCTTCTGAAGAGACTCATTATGGCAGCCATCATAATATCATATGTTGCAACATATCTCAACCAGCTGGGCATATTGCAATATCCATTCGGAGCGTCTAATGGAACAATCTGGGATATTGGCTCCATAATAGGGCTTGTATTTGCAATAATAGCCATACGTTTAGTCCTGATGGTGCCAGAAAAACAACCGGCATAAATGTATGATCTATTTTCGCTCAATTGAAAATGAAATACAATTGGTAAGAAGATATGACAGCGAATCGCATTTCCCATCCCCTCGCGGAAGATAGTACACGTGCGAAACGTGGCAGGCTTTACCATCGGGTTCGGAATGAGACCGGGTGTGACCCTGCCGCTCTGGCCGTCACGAACACTACATATCACGGATCTATAAAATCATTTTGGCAAGAATGGCTTTCAGTGCTTGTAGAATCTATGGTCATCGTTGATCCAGAGCAGCCCGGTTTTTCGTGAAAATCCCCAGGAAAATAGCCAGGCTTGCAAATCCGGAAAGTGTAGTGTAGAACCAGAGGAACACAGGGTCCGTGGTGAGAGAGTATACAGTACCGCCAAGAAGGGGACCCACTGCACGCCCTGCCGAGAGGAATGCGTTGTACAGCCCCATGTTCTTTCCGATATTCTCCGGTTTGGAGACATTGGATATCATTGTGACGCCTGTAGGAAAGGCAAAATCTTCTCCCACGGTAAGGAATACAGTTGAAAGGATAAAAGATATAATTCCATGGTCAAAGGCGTAGCTGAAAAATCCTGCAGAATAGATCAGAGTACCCAGTCCATAGGATATAAAATTCCCAATTTTCCTTGAAATGCGGAATACGAATGGCTGTGAGACAACCACAAAAATACCGTTGGTAAGGTATATTATGCCCAGCTCATAGTATGGAAGCCCTCTTATTATCCTTGCATAATTGGAAAGCGTGACAGTTTCCTGGGACTGCACGATGAAGAGCAGCAGAGCAATTATGGAAAGAAGGATGACAAACCTGTTCTCAGTCCCCAATTTCCTGATGGCGGCCATGGTTTTGCCGGGCTCGGAGATCAGGAAGGAAAGAACCAGGGAGACCAGGCTCATTGCCAGGCCAATTATGAAAAGTGAAGAAAATGAGTAATATGAAAGTACAAAACCACCAATTGCAGGACCCAAACCCCATCCTATATTGCTGCCGACCCTGAGCATGGAAAACCCCTTGAGCTTGAAATCACTGGAAAGAGATACAATTGCATTTGATGCAGGTGCCTGCAGGGAATTTCCGAACATGAGTGCAATCAAGATTGCAGGAAACTCAAGAGATGACAATAGAAGTGCCGAGTCAGCTGTGGCAAGAAGGTATATCACAGAAACAATTCCCAGTGAAAGTATAACGGTTACCTTGTATCCAATTCTGTCTGAGACTATCCCACCATAAATCTGGACCAACCCGGAGATGGCTCCACCTATGGCAAAGATTGCGCCAACATAGACAAGGGAAAGATGAAGCGAGACGTGGAGATATATGGAACTGTAGACCCAGATTGAAGAATAAGCCAGTCCCCTGAGCGTTGAAGCTGCAGTAATGATCTCTACGTTCCGCAATTTCACGGTCATTGCGGGCGCATATTATTTGTTTTGTACGGTTCTATGCAATTCAGGGAATGAGTGCCATGGTGCAGATTCATGGCTGAGCGTCTGTGCTGTGATCAGCAAAGTCATCAGGTGCCCTTAAGCCGGAACTTTATCTGTAATCGTAATCATGGACTGAGCCGCAGTTCCTCAAGATCGTTTGCGCTGTTCAACGGAATCTGTCAGGGCTGAACATGTAGTCCGCAATACTGTCCTTCACCTTCTCCCTGTTAACCCGTAGCTCTTCCAGAAGGTTGCTTATCCTGTCGGCAGTCATGGCTTTCATTTCCCCGCTCAGCAGCTGCCCTGATCTGTATTCTTCATAAATCCTGGATACAACGGATGGGTCATTCTCCAGGAGCCTGAAAACGTTGAACGAGAAATCTATGTTGGGGTTTGCGCCATATTTTCTCTGCTCCTCGGCAGTGTCTCTTCCTCCTGAAAATGCATATTTCATGAGTTTCTTCCTTACGGTTTTCCTGTCGTCATCAAGATAAATGCCGGTTGTGGTATCCGAGGACGACATTTTTCCGCTTCCTTTCAGGGAAGGAATGAACTTTGATATTATTGATGAAGGCTTTTCATACCCTATCTTGGGCATTACGTCCCTGGCCACCTTGAAGTGCGGATCCTGGTCTATTGCATAGGGTATGAGGCATCTTATGGTACGACCCAGTATTTCAGAAAGGATGAAGGACGGCACAGCCTGCATGCTGGTGAAGAAGTATTTTCCCACATTGTCACTGTCATCAAAGCCAAATACAGATTTGGCCAGTGAGACATTTATGTGGCGGGCTACCTTTATTGCGTTGTTATAAAGCAGCCCAGAATTCAGGGTATCCACCATTATGTGGGTCCTCTCCGGATTGAAGCCAAGGCTCAGGATGTCCAGTATGTTATCGTTGGTGTATTTGGCCAGGTCTCCGGAATTCAAGTCACGGAACAGGAACTTCTCGTCATCGGTGATCTGCACTATGAGATCAACGTTGAATTTCTCCTGCAGCCACTTTGTGAACATGAAGGGAAGCAGATGACCAAGGTGCATCTTCCCGGAAGGCCCTCTTCCAGTATACAGGTAAAAACCATCTCCTCTTGAATACGCATCAAGGATCGTGTCCAGGTCCCTGTGTGCAAAGAACACATCGTAACGCAGGAACGGATGGAGGTCTCCAGTGTACTTCGCGATTCTTTCCTTCATGGCAGCGTCAATGATCTTGGCGCCGAACCTATCCGCTATCTTTGAGTAATCAGTGTCACCAAGATTGCCTGAAACTTCCCAGGGCGTAACCTTTGCATCTTCCGTCAATGAGACACTCCCTTCATCTGCTCAGATCAGGCCGTGCTGGCCGGCACATCCTTCATGAACAGGTCCTTATCCATGAGGCTTTTCATCCGCCCAAGGTCTTCTGGCCGGAATATTCCATACTCCGTTATGAACGCAGTCACATATTTGTTGGGGGTGACGTCAAAGGCAGGGTTCCTGGCATGGCTGGCAGCAGGGCCGAGGCTTTTTCCGTTCACAATGAGGACCTCTTCCTCTCCTCTTTCTTCAATTGGAATGCCGTCACCGTTGGATATTGAGAAATCAAATGTGCTTCCCGGGGCCGCAACGTAGAACGGTATCTTATTCTCATGTGCAAGCACAGCTTTCTCATATGTGCCTATTTTATTGGCAAAATCTCCGTTGGCAGTTATCCTGTCTGCTCCCACTATAACCAGATCAACCTCTTTTCTCCTCATGTAGAAACCTGCTGCATTATCTGCAATTATTGCATGATCAATTCCCTCCTGGCCAAGCTCCCATGCAGTAAGTTTCGCGCCCTGCAGCCTTGGCCGGGTTTCATCAACAAAGACAAAGATGTTCTTCCCCTGGTTGTGTGCGATCCTCATGGGGGCAAGAGCTGTGCCCCAGTCAACCACAGCCAGTGCACCAGCATTGCAGTGCGTAAGGATCCTGCTGCCGTTACCAATAAGCTCGTTGCCGAATTCACCTATTTTTTTGCTTCTGCCGCTGATTTCCGTGGAATATCTTCTGGCTGCGCCCAGATCAAAATTGTTAGCTTTCATGTAATTTATGGCCTTGAAGAGATCAAATGCCGTTGGCCTTGTCATCCCTATCTTCTTTACGGCTTCCTCCATGTCTTCCTTGTTTTTCTTGGCCATGGCAAGCCCGAAAGCAGCGGTGACACCAATTGCAGGTGCCCCTCTGACCACCATGTCCTTGATTGCATAGGCAATATCATCACTGTTCTTTGCCTCGAACACCTCTATTTTTTCAGGCAGTTTCCTCTGGTCGATAAGCTTAACCACATCATTCTCGTACCAGACTGCAAATAGATGCTTCAGCTCGCCGTCAATGTTTACTTTCATTGACGGTTCATGTCTTTCTTAGATAAATGAATTGTTCATCACTTGAGCAGGACAAGATCCAGAACCTGTTCATCGGATGGTGGCTCAGTTACGTCACCGAACGGCATATTCACGTAATGCCTTGGGGACTTCTCTTTCATTATAAGTTTCCTGAACAGATAATTCTGGATTCCAGGTGTCTCATATCTGGCCACAAATTCCATCAGGTGTGCAGTTTTTTCCTGTATGCTGCTGGCATCAGGGGACCCCTGCACAATCTTCAGTGTATTCAGGCAGAAATTGGCTGATGAGCATACGCCCCCTGAAGCACCCATCTTCATTGAATCAAGGAGGAGTGCATCCTTGCCCTGATATACGGTAAGCCCTGGAATCTTCAGGAATTCAGAGAATTTTTCAAGATTATTCCCGCTGTCCTTTATGCCCTTAAGGTTGTCATGTTCCTTCCTGATTCTGGAAACAGTCTGGGGCAGGATTTCCGTTCCGCTCAGGGATGGATTATTGTAAGCATAAACATCCAGATCAAATGCGTCCAGTATTGAGTCATAGAATCTTACGATGGAATCCTGGCTGTATTTGTGATAGTAGGGATTGATGGCAACAATCTTCTCATAGCCAAGGTCCGCCGCTATCCTTCCCATCTCAATGGTCTCTACAAGACTGCTCCTCGTTATGCCGGCAAACATTTCAAGTCCATGGTTTAATTCAAGCGCCCACTGGAGAAATTCCTGGTGCTGCTCAAAGGAAAGGGATGCCATCCCGCCTGTGGAACTTCCTGCAAAAAGTCCACTGAACCCATTCTTTGCAGCATATACCATAAATGCATCAAGGGCGTCCCGATCAAGATGGTTATTCCTGAACGGCGTTATCATTGGTATTATGAGTTTTCCTGCCATGGCTGACTGATATTATCAGCAGGATATTAGAAATATGTTATATTTTATGTCAAATTATATATATAGTCTATGCATCAAGCAAT
>JAJZKX010000231.1 GCA_021850745.1 Thermoplasmata archaeon | reverse complement strand
CTTCCTGTTGTAAAGGCACGGTTCCTTGAGAATATAGAGTTTATAATCTCACAGACTCCAGAGACCAAACAGGTACTCCTTTTCTCTGCTACAATACCGGGGAGGATTCTTGACCTCTCAAAAAAGTACATGAAAGAACCAGAATACGTGAGGCTGGGAAAGGAGAAGGACATCACTGTCTCTTCAATTTTCAACACCTTTGCTGTTAACTACAATGGAAACAAAGTGTCAACTCTGCTTGCATACGTGGACGAATACACGCCGGACAAGGCCATAATCTTCACAGAGCAGAAGAGGGATGCGGCGGCGCTGGGAGAGATACTGGCCGACAACGGGCTCAATCCTGTGGTCATACATGGTGATCTTACCCAGGCGCAGAGGGAAAAAGCCCTTTCTGAATTCAGAAATGGGACAAAATTCCTTGTTGCCACAAACGTTGCTGCAAGAGGTCTTGATATATCAAACATTTCGGATATCATCAACTTCGACGCCCCAAGGGAACCTGAGATATACGTTCACAGAGTAGGAAGATCAGCAAGAATGGGTAAAGAGGGGAAGGCTTTTACTATTATCGATCAGGGTGATGAAGACATCATATCCAGCATCGAGGATTCCCTCAAGATAAGAATGAGTGCACTCCGCGTGAACGAGGAAGCGTTTGCAGGGGTAAAGTCAATTTACCGTAGCAACAGGTTTTCCGGCAGAGGCAACTACCGGGGCCGACCGAAATCATACGGAAGGAGCTATTCCCGTGGTAGAGATCAACCACACAGGGAAAGAAGAAGATATTATTCTTAAACCTTAATTTAGACCTAGACAAAAAAGGATTTTAATTTTATATTTTACTGGCGTCAGGGTTCAGGGGGCATCCTGATTACTCCGAACCCGAAGCCGGAATCACCATCTTTCCCGTTTATAATGACTATCTTGACAACATAGACATTCGGGGACTCGGGGTCTGTCGTGTATTTCATGAGATGGATGGCCTTAGGGTTAAGTTCCAGGGTGAGATGAATTAGCGTTCCATTTGCCGTGCTATTTTGAAGAATATAATTGTAAGGATATTCAGTAGTGTTGAAGGAAGTAAGATTGACACTGTTCAGTGAACTGTTATGGCTGGAGTTCAGAGGGGAAATGTCATATATGTATACTACAGGGGAATTTGTATATATAGTAAAATTGAAGCTTATTGAGGTGGAGGAGTTGTTTACATAATAGACCGGTTCAAGTCCTGAACCATTCTGAACCTTAAGATACCCCTGAGTTGAAAGTCCACTCAAGCTGGAGCTGGATGAAGATTTCTCTATGGTTACATAGGCAATTGACCCAAATACTACAAGAATGATAACCCCAATTGCTAGCGAGGTTTTTTTAGATAGCATCGGAATGGTGATTTGGGCTCTGTATAAAACATTTACCAATAATTAAGTAATTAACTATTTATATATCACTGAAATGAGCCATAGATTATATGGTACAATATAAGTGGGTCGCGCTTTCAAATACCACCATAGGTGTATTGATGGCCTCAATCAATGGAACTATCATACTGATCTCACTTCCAGCCATATTTCGTGGGCTGAACATCGATCCGTTCCTTCCTGGATCATTCGAGTATCTTCTCTGGATACTTATGGGGTACATGATAGTAACCGCTGTTCTCCTTGTTACAGTGGGAAGGCTTTCCGACATTTTTGGAAGGGTCAGGCTATTTAACTTAGGGTTTCTGATTTTTACCATTGGGTCAATATTGTTGTTTTTAACCCCAAGCAAAGGTGATACAGGTGCCCTTGAACTCATATTCTTCCGTATGATACAGGCTATAGGCGGGTCTTTCCTTTTCGCAAACTCGGCCGCCATAATTACAGACAGTTTCCCCGTAAGCGAGAGAGGGAAAGCAATGGGAATAAATCAGATTGCTGCCCTAGCTGGTTCTCTGGTCGGACTAATCCTTGGAGGAATACTTGCTGCCATAAACTGGAGATTCGTATTCCTTGTAAGTGTTCCAGTTGGTCTGTTCGGAACGATATGGTCTCTCTTGAAGCTGAAGGACCATTCAATCAGGCATAAGGATCAGAAGATAGATATTCCAGGGAATGTATCATTTGCTGGTGGAATAACCCTAATACTGCTGGGTGTTACATACGGTCTAATGCCTTATGGAACATCCTCAATGGGATGGGGTGATCCGTATGTTATGTTCTCCATAACATCCGGTATGGCTCTGCTTGTCGTGTTCGTGCTCATAGAGAGGGCCGTGGAACAGCCAATGTTTAACCTGAGGCTTTTCCGGAACCGTGCCTTTACAACAGGAAGCTTTGCAGGCATGCTTCAGTCCATGGGGATGGGGGGAATGATGTTCATGATAATCATTCTCCTTCAGGGTATCTGGCTTCCTCTGCACAATTACTCCTACAGCAGCGTTCCTTTCTGGGCAGGCATATACACAATACCAATGATGGGTGGATTCGTTCTCATGGGCCCAATCAGTGGTGCCCTTTCTGATAAGATTGGTGCGAGGTTTCTGGGAACAATTGGAATGTCAATAAGCGGAATCGCTTTCCTGCTGCTTTCCACTCTTAGTTATGATTTTAGTTACATACCCTTTGCCCTTATGCTTTTCATGATGGGTTTTGGAATGGGTACTTTTGCTGCACCGAATATTACTGCAATTATGAATTCCGTCCCACCGGAGCAGAGGGGCGTTGCATCTGGTATGCGAACCACTTTACAGAATACCGGTCAGACCGCTAGCATGGGTATATTTTTCAGTATAGTACTTATATTTCTCACAAAATTGCTTCCGGGTTCCTTCTCCACTGCCCTGCAGACCGCAGGGGCTCCTGTTCTGATTCCTGTCTTTAACAGCATTCCGCCGACATCTGCACTG
>JAJZKX010000230.1 GCA_021850745.1 Thermoplasmata archaeon | reverse complement strand
TATGAGATTGGCATAGGCAAAGACCTAGTTCAACACAATATCATAGGTCCAAGAGAGGTAATTATGGCAAATTCGGTCGCAATCATTGCTGATGGAAAAAGCGGAAAAACATACAAGAAGGAAGTAACCCCGGAAAATCTCAATTCCCTTGTGGGAAGAAAGATTGGAGATGAAGTTGACGGCATCTTCTTTGAACTCCCAGGATACAGGTTGAAGATCACTGGTGGGAGCACCAACGATGGCTTCCCGATGAAGTCAGACCTGCAGATATCCGGAAGAAAGAGGATTCTAAGAATTTTTAACAAGGGAAAGAGAGCAAAAAACGGATACAGGAAGAGAGTAACATTCAGGGGTTCTGTTATTGGAGCAGATGTTGCCCAACTGAACCTGAAGGTTACCCAGTACGGCACAAAACCTCTAGAAGCCCCGTCTAAAGAGGACGAGAAGAAGGAATAAAATGGTAAAACTCCCTCAACCATCCGTTAATATCGGAATGGTTGGTCATGTTGACCATGGCAAGAGCACTCTTACCAAGGCGCTGACCGGTACAAAAACTGATATCCACTCTGAAGAGATTAAAAGAGGCATATCCATAAAACTAGGTTATGCCGAAACTCCGGTATACAAATGCAAAGGTTCGGGGGGAGAAGATTACTATTCACGAGAAAAAACTAAAGAAGACTGCGAACTTGAAAGGGTAATATCGTTTGTTGATGCCCCTGGCCATGAAACACTGATGGCCACAATGCTTTCTGGATCTTCCATAATGAACGGAGCGCTTCTTGTTATAGCTGCAAATGAAAAATGCCCACAGCCGCAGACAAGGGAGCACCTTACTGCACTTGATATAATGGGCATAAAGAACATTGTTGTAGTGCAGAACAAAATTGATCTTGTAACCCGGGAAAGGGCATTGGAGAGCTACAAGGAGATCAAGGCATTCCTTAAGGGCAGTGTCGCGGAAAGTGCTCCAGTCATTCCGGTTAGCGCCTACCACAATTCAAACATCGACACTCTTTTCAAGGCTATTGAAGGGCTCATACCCGCACCGCATTTCGACCCAAAAGCCCCCCCAAGGATGTATGTTGCCAGATCATTCGACGTTAACAGGCCAGGCATAAAACCAAGCGACATGAAAGGTGGCGTTCTTGGCGGTTCTCTCGTCGAAGGCGAGCTTGCAGTTGGAGATGAAATCGAAATAGTTCCCGGCCTTCAAATCACAAAGGGAGGCAAACAGGCCTGGGAGAACGTGGTAACTACAATCACCTCTCTGATGGCTGGAAAGAGTTCTTATGATAGAATTCGGCCCGGCGGCCTTGCAGCTGTAGGCACTACACTTGACCCCTTCCTGACAAAAGGCGATTCTTTCACAGGGAGGATAGTAGGCAAAGCGGGCCAGGTTCCACCAACAATATTCTCCATGTCAATCGACTCTCACCTTCTCAAAAGGGTGGTGGGATTCCAGGAAGAACAGAAAGTTGATCCTATCAGGTCCAAGGAGAACCTGATGCTGACTGTTGGAACATCTAATACAGTTGGCCAGGTTGGCAGCGTAAGAGACGGAAAGGTGGAAATCAGCCTGAAATACCCTGTGGCCGCATTTGAGGGCGAGAGGGTTGCCATAGGAAGGAGAATTTCCAACAGGTGGAGATTAATCGGTTACGGAAACATAATTTCTGTTTAGTTTCCCCCACAAAGGCCATAATCACACTTTCTTTGAAGCGGGCAGAACTCACAGTTGGGCTTTGACCTGCAGTATTCCTTGGCAAAATTCACGATCAACCCATGAAAATTCTTCAGTTTTTCAAGATCATCACCCATTGAACTGTGAACGTAAGCCTTCACTTGGGCAATAGTTGACGCATCGCTGACACCAATCCTGCCAAGCAGCCTCAGAGTGTACTTATCCACAACAAATATCGGCTTGTCGAGGGCATAACACAATATTGCGTCCATGGTCTCCTGGCCTATTCCAGGTACATCGCTTAGGAATTCTTGGAGAGTCTCTGTACGCTCATTTTTCATTTGTTCAATGGTTCCGAAACGATCCCTTATCCTTTGTGACAATTCAAGAACTGTCCTCGATTTTTGGGTGTAGAACCCTGAGCTCCTGATAAGCTCAATAAGAGTATTCTGTTCTACATTTGCTAAAGCACTAATGCTCATCAGGCCTCCACCCCTGATCCTGGCAAGAGACCTCTCAACATTGGACCAGGCTGTATTCTGGGTCAGGATCGTCCCCACCATAATCTCATCCTTAGTGTCACCTGGCCACCATTTAGTTTCTCCAAAGACCTGAAAAAGGTCACTATAAAGGGAACTTGCGTCTGGGTTCAACTTTTAGAGAAACTCTCAAACTAGAATAGGATAGCGATCCGGGAAATTTTAGTTACTTTCAATTTATACCAGTTTTAAAACCCACTATAGTGAGTGCAGGAATTTTTTAGAAAAGGGTTTTAAATTAACTTTCGATGTCAGGCATATGAGTGAATTTGACGCCATAGTAGTGGGCGGAGGCCCAGCTGGCACTTCTGCTGCAATGCGATTAGCTGCAAGTAAGCTTAATGTTTTACTGGTGGAAAAGGCTGATCCTCCAGGAAGCAAGAATGTTTCCGGAGGAGTACTGTGGGGAAACTCATTAGCTGGAGTAATGCCTGACTGGGAGAAGATTGCACCCCTTGAAAGGTATGTTAAATCTAAAGGGATCGGGTTCCTCACAAAGGATTCCAGCATAGACTTAAGCTTCAGGAGTACAAGGTTCAATGAAACCAAGACGGGTTACACCGTGCTGAGGACAAAACTGGACCAGTTCCTGAACAAAAAAGCCAAGGATGCGGGTGCAACGGTGGTGACTGGCGTTACCGTCGACAGGCTCGCATTTGAGGGAAAGAAGGTAATCCGCATTCTTGTTCATTT
>JAJZKX010000021.1 GCA_021850745.1 Thermoplasmata archaeon | reverse complement strand
CGCATCTGTGACCTATACTGGCAATTACGTATTATCTGTTTCTGGGTCCGGCCTAAGTCCTTCTACCTATACAGAAACATCATTTCCCACCCAAACTGAGTCAGGCTCAGTTGCATTCTCAGTTCCTGCAGCAACAGCGTCTCCCACCACTATAACGGACCTCATCCTGACACCTGGGTCCGGCACAGCAATTTCCAATGTCGCTGTGAACGGCTGGTTCTATAGCAGCGGAACGTTGACTGTTTATTTCACAGCAAGTATTTCAAGCTCTTCGCTAACTGCCTCAATATCGAGCGCAACAGTTTCCTACACCGGCTACGACTCCGAACTATCGACCGGAATTACGCCATCCGCTGGTTACACTATCAGTTCTTTGGAACCTGAAACTGTTTATGGGGTTGTTTCATTCACCTCCTCCAATTCCCCTCTAACCGTGACAAGTCTTGAGTTCACCAGCCCTGGTACAGGGACAACGGTTCAGGGTGTCGCAATTGACGGGTGGGCTTATTCTGGCACGACACTTACCGTGGAGTTCTCTGCAACAGTTTCTAGCACAACAACCACTGCTACGTTAGGACCTGCTTCCTTGGGCATCACTTATCTTTCGTCGCCAACAACTGTGACAACCGAATCATACGGAACGGCCATAACATCATCACTGCCGTACAACACCACACTAGTTTCAGGAAATGGCGCCCTTATCACGGGAATATCACCAAGTCTGATTGCAACACTTGAAACTGAAGTAAACACTTCAATCAGGGCATCCATGCAGGTCCCACTGGCCCAGCTTAACGCATCAGTAGTCGCGATAGACGGGGCTGTTGCGAAGATTAGCACCGAATTCGGGAATATGACCGCAACGCTCAACGCAATAAATGCGACTGTATCGAGCATAGAAGGCGGCCAGGTACAGGTAATAACCAAGCTTGGAGATATTAAAACTTCACTTGAGTCGCTTAACGCAAGCATTGCTGAGTTCAACGGCAACATTGTTTATGTTAACACCACGCTTGGAATAATTCGGACCACCTTGAGCGCGATAAATGGAACTGTGAGGAGCAACGGGGCTGGAATATCATCCCTCAAAGGAAGCGAAGTCACAATCGCTACCGTCCTTGGAATCATTAATGGAAAGGTCTCAAGCATACAGAATGGAACTGCCAGCATTAACACAACAGTTGGTACGCTTCAGGTCTCCGCAAATAAAATAGAAACTAGCAATTCTGGTTTATTGTCCATAAGGGCGCTATTGATAATCATAGTCGCTGTAATAATCATTTCCCAGTTCCTTGCGATACTCGCATTACGCAGAATTATTAACAGAGAGAAGAAGTAACGTAACTTTTCTGCAATTTTTTCTTATGACTCCTCGAATCTGGGAGACTTGAATTAGAAGTACCATTCCAGACTCCCCAGACCCAGGAACTCCTGAACCATTCCTAACCTTAATCCAAGGAATCTGTACATTATTCCAGATGTGAGAAGAGCTTCCCAGGAGGTTTACTCCAACTTTTTTATGGTAATCTCCCCTTTAGAGTGATAGATGCCCAGTATGTCTTCCTCCCTCAACTCTAAAGTCTGAGCGATTCTTTTTGGGATTATAATCGAGAGGGACCCTCCTTTTCTTTTAACGTACATCACTCCCAACAGCTTCTTCTTTTTGTCGTCCTGTTCCATAACTTCCCTTGCTACCAAAAGGATGCTGAGGGCAGCCAGTAGGTTGCCCTCATTCATGGCACCTATTTGTTCGAAATAATTTCTAATCTTGATCATCCCATTTGCTGTGTCACCTACATCCACATAAACCCCAACCTTTTCCATAAGGTCGCTGTGCGTGGGTTTCCTATCCTCGCTACCGATTGCAATTACAGGTTTCTTTCCGAATGCGAATTCCAGTCCGTCACGAGCGGAGAGGGAGTCTTCCAAATCGGGGGAAAGGAGAACGACGACGATATTAGACTGCAGGGTTTTCAGTTCTGACCTTTCCTCGATGAGTGAGAAGGCCTCGTCCTTGGGGAGGAAAGGCTCGTTCAGGTGTACGGAAACATCCATACCGGACGATAGGAGTTTGATCCTCTCAGCAAGTTCTGAGTCCTTTCGACTAAAGTAGAGGAAAACTTTGAACTTCATGCTCATCTCATATACTGACCAATAATATTTAAACTTTATGGAATCTAGCTACAACTTATTAGTTACAACTGCTCTCGAAAACCTCTTACTATCCTAAGTCCCTATAACAGTGGCTTCCTTTTATTCTGTTTTTAGCGTTTTCAGAAGTTCCAATCCCTATAGAACAGATATAAATTAAAGAAGTGGCATTTATTAGGATAATTTTAAATATAAGTATAAGATTAATGCTTATGACGGGGGAAAATAAAAGAACCCTTTCGGAAAAGAAGGTCTTTATTTTGTTTTCGTTGATACTTGTCCCGCTTTTGGTGACTGGCTCTTTTGCATATGGGATTGTAACCGCCGGGAACCCTGGTAATTCTGGGCTAGGCACTTCTGGAATGGTCGGCAAGCTTAGTGCTTCAGTCCCAGCCGCGAGCTCGCTCACGGAGCTGAACGATTCTCTGCCGTTTATCCCATCAACAGCGATTCAGGTCCCAGGCTTGAATTTACAGTCAAACATTTCAGTCTTCCTGGGTCTTCAACTGCAAAACGTACCCATGCTCAATTCCTTGCTGTTACAGATATCGACCCCCAGCTCCCTCCTTTACAGGCATTACATCTCCCACGAAGAGTTCGTCAATATGTTTGAGCCAAATGTAACTGTTTATTCCAGTATAGTGAAGTATTATGAAGGCTATGGCCTCCATTTCACCCAAACGAACGATAGGCTTTACATTTCGCTATCTGGAGAGATTCAGAACTTTGAAAAGGCATTCAACACCAATATTTCCCTTTTCAACGTTGGCGGAAGAGTTTACTACTTCAACTATGAGCCCATCTACGTTCCGTCTAATTTCTCAACATTAATTACTAGTGCGATCGGTTTTACGAACTACACATATATCACCCCCGCCCTTATGATCAACCCAGCATCCGGTCTGAATGCATCTGAGGTGTTTTCTATTGGAGATAACGGATTTGGTGGCGCTGCCTCACCCCAGCCTCCGTACACTCCCTACGCACTTCAGCTGGCCTACAACGAGACCGGCTTGCTTGCCAGGGGATTCAGTGGACAGTATATCACAGTGGCGGTAACGGATGCGTATGGGGACCCAACGGCAGTGACCGACCTTGCAACCTTTGATTCCTTATACAACCAGCCGGCCCCCTCATCCTTCCAAGTACTCTACCCCTACGGTTCCTTGAACCTCTACGGCGATGTACAGGCAGTAGAACAAGAATGGGAGATTGAGACCTCTCTTGATATAGAGATGTCACATACCTTTGCTCCTGGTGCGAACATTCTCAGCGTCGTGACACCTGATGCAGGCTATACCCTTGTTCAGTCCATCGTCTACCTCATAACCAACCAGCTGGCAAACGTCATATCGAATAGCTGGGGAGAACCTGAGCCTGAGGTTGGGTCACAAGCTACATACCTCCACCCGTTCCTTGAAATGGCAGCAGCAGAGGGAATAACGGTACTTGCCGCATCCGGGGACCAAGGAGCAGCCGGATATGATAGTGCAGTTCCCAGATCTGTTATGTGGCCCAGCAGCGATCCATTTGTAACTGCTGTAGGGGGTACTACTCTGTTTATGAATGGAACAATATCAACTGGAGTCCAGAATCCACTCAACGGCCCACCCGAAGTAACTGAGGTCTTCGTTCCGACAGGGTGGCAGAATGAGACTGCATGGGACGGATATACTGGGGGAGGTTACAGCATCCTCTTCGGCAGGCCGTTCTGGCAGTACGGATATGGCATTCCATCGACTGGCCCGTACGTCGGAATGAGGGGAGTCCCGGACGTTGCAGCCAACGCCATGTTTGGCGGTAATGATTTCGTCTTCAACGGTCTGACTGCAGGGTCCTATCTCTTCGGAGGAACAAGCTTTGCATCACCAATGTGGGCAGGAATAATCGCGACAATAGATTCTTATGTTTCGTCCGTGCAGGGGGGACTGGTTGGGTTCGTAAATCCTACGCTATACAGTATCCTCAATTCTCCTGTTTACAATGAAAGCTTCCATGATATAAAATACGGTTTCAACGGTCCGAACGGGTATTTCAATGCAGGTCCCGGCTGGAGTCCCGTCACAGGAATGGGCAGCCCGAACATCGGATTTCTTGCAAATGAATTAGCGGAATATTCCTTCTCTGCGGGTGTTCAAAGCGATTTCAGTGCATCCCATAACCACGGTGCGTCCGTTTCCATAAGCACGGTGATACCGGAAAGGGTTGTGGGCAACAGTGCGAATTATTTCTACCTGTCTGAGGAACTTTCAGACGGTACGACCATAGACGCTGGGTATACGGTTTCCAACTCAGTTCCGGACGGCTCATGGTTCTATTCGATAAATCCCCCATCATCGCAGTTCGGAACTGAGATGATAATGGAAGGACCTGACGGAAGCGTTGGCGTCAATGGAACGACTAACACATTCGGAATCCTTTACGTGGGTGGAAGCATCTGGGAAATTACGTTAAACGGGAATGAGATAGGTTCATTCTCGGACTCATCCACGGATTCAGGACCCTATTCCCCCTACTTCCTTGGCACTGCAGCAGGAGTAACAGACACTTTCAATGTTCTTGGCCCTGCAGAGTTTTCATCCATGGAGGTAGCTCTTAAGCAAGGAATATTGCAAGTTCAGTCCGTTAAAACAGTAGAAATGACCGATATCTCAAGCACATTCCCACCTCCATATGCTATGCCCAACCCATACGGCGTGAAGCTGGTGGGGAACCATGTAGTGGAAATAGGGAGCGGTATACCTCCAAGCAACAATATAGTCCTGTGGGGATCATTCCAATACCCGCCGGTACAGACAGTTCTCCAGAAAATGCCTCAGTATGTTTCTCTCTACGCCCAGAATATCACTTCCGGGACATCGTCAACGAGCTTCCCGCTCACCACAGTCTTTCCTGCTGGGCAAAGTGATTTCAACAGTTTTTACCTAGTGCCTGTCCTTGGGCCGTCGTCCTGGGGGTTCTCACTAAACAGCAGCACGACTGATACCTTATTCCTGTCGCAGAATTCCCCGATATATGTCCACTTCTTCGTCTCCCTTGCCACATCCCAGAATATCTCATCACCGGGACTAGTGCCTCTGACCGTGGCTGTGGTCTCCCATTATGGCTCAACACTTATCGGTTCTGGGGAAGAAACGCTTAACCTTAGTTTGACTGGAAACGTGACGGAGTACAACGTCACATTCCTCCCTCAGGTTGATACGATACCCGCTGATTCTTTTATATCAATGACTGTCTCGTGGTTTACGGCCTCGGCAAGTGGAGAGAGCGTGTCATACGGAATAGTTCTTCACTCTGGGCAGAAATATCCTATTTCAATCTCCCTTCCCATCCTTAATCCGGTGGATATTGCCCCTCTTTCATTCAATAATGGGCAGGGTTCCGTTGACTTCTCCTCCGTGGTCACCGATCCCTTCGGGGGTTATGACCTGAAGAGCATAACTGGAAGCATCAACGGGGTTAACGTACAGTTCAGTACGAACAACGCCGGCACTTATTCATGGATAGTACCGTACTCTCTCCTCAAAGCAGGTAGCAACGAATTCTCTGTTATTGCAGAAGACATTCAAGGAAAATACAATAATGCAAGCGTAGAATACACATTCGTCCCGCCATCATACCCTGTAACGTTCGTGGAAACAGGTTTGCCGGCAGGTATGACATGGGCGGTGACATTCAATGGCCAAACAATGACGTCGTCCACCTCGCAAATAGGTTTCACCTCATATGATGGCACATTCAGTTACTCGGTAGGGGGAATCCGCGGCTACGCTGCAACTCCAAGCTCAGGAACGGTGGTGGTTAATGGTGCGCCGGTACAGGTCGCAATACAGTTCTCATCCACCTCTACCTTCCAAACATCTGCATACTCCTTTGTAAACTCATCATCAATATACCCATACGCCCTCCCGGGTGCTGAGGAATTCACTGTTTCAGGTTCGGGCACATACCCCCTGAACTATGTCACCCTAAATCTTCAGGGCAGCGGTGAAATTGAATTCAGCATAGGGACTTCTCTGTGGCATGACCAGGTCCTGGGCAACGTTACTGTATCCACAAGCGAAGGCAAACTTTGGTACAACACAACGATCCCTACAGTCTACCTTCAGGGAGGACAGAACTATTTCCTAAATGTTTTCCTCGTCAGCGGGAATGTCCAGTGGGGGTACACATCCACCCCTTCCTCCCAGAAAAACAACGTTGCTGATTACTGGTACGCAAGCGGCAAACTCTATAGTGACAACGCATATCCGGACATCTACTCCCTGGGATTCCAAGTGGGAAACCAAGCTTCGCACAGCATTTCCGACCATTCGTCCTTATACGCACCAGCTTATATCGCTTCCCAGGAGAATCATCCTTCCTTTCCCCTTCTGGTCAGGATCGGAGGACCGCAATTCCAACTTACCCCGAATTCTGTACCGGGGGCATTAAACATGTTTAACGACCGGAGGTAAAAAAATGAATAAAAGAAAAGAAAACAGGATAACTGGCAATGGCCACGCATTGATCTTTGTCTTTTTTATAGTCTCAGTGTTGGCCGTATCGGTTTCCATCCCCATAACAGGGGCAGTTACTTCACAGGAACAAACAGGTGCCATTAGCGCAGCACCAGTGCACGCTGAGATGCCTTTGCAGCTGCAGCCCTCTGATCAGTCAGGAGTTAACCCCTACCTGTTCTACAAAAGTGAGCCAGCGCCAATGGGAATTGCTGATTTCGGTGTCGGATCTGGTATGGTGCCATATCAATACAACACTTCCAGCTTCTTGGGGAGTATTCACATCGTCAGACTTGGAATCAATTCAACTGCCGCAGGCATACTTGCAAATGACGTCGTAAACGGCTCTGGGAATATATTCCTGCCTGTTCCATCGCAATTCGCGTCAGATGTTGGCATGACTGCACAGCTTAACGTCAATTTCAAATTCAGCAATAATTATCATGTGTATGATTACTGGATACAGGACGTTGTTGCGATATCCCCTGAAAATAATTCTACATCTGGCTTTGTCTCCTTCGAGGACAATGTCTGGAACATGAGCTCACCTAACGCAAGTATGCTTCCCTCAACTATAAAAGGAAACGGAACTGTAAGCACATTCATTGGAACGGGGGCATACCTGGAATCTGCAAACTCAACCCTCCCGGGAAACAACGTATCTATTAGCTACCCCACAAATCTTCTTCTCAGGGTCAATTCTACTCTGAGCTCTTCAATGCCTGAGGTGATCTTCCAGTATAATGACGGGTACGGGTGGGTAACCTTTGATAATCCCGTTTTCATATTCGCGACGCATGTGACGCAGTACAACAGGTACATAGTGGACGGATACAACATGAACCCCCTAGGCCTCTATTACGATTCAGAGCTCATACTCGGCGGACCTGGTGACGGCCTCTATGTAGGTGCAACGCCGTCCACTGACCTAACCATGAGCCTGCAGTACTGGAACGGTCACAATTATCAGTATGTCCCGAATGCATTCAACTTCGGGAGCGACACCGCAGAATCAATGAAGTACGTCACTGACGTGGCGGGATCACCACAGCCAGGAAGTTCAATAGGCAATGTCGTCATGGGTGGCAGTACCGGGAAGCTTTCCATGACTTACGACTATTCCCAGCTTGCTTCGATATCCATAATTTCACCAGTCAAGGATGGAACTCTTTCACTTGACGGTATGAACATAAGCTTCATTGGTGGAATGGTAAATGCAACCGTTTTCCCTGGCGGATATGACGCAATAATCTACAATAGTAACGGTGCTGAAATCTTTTCCCACTTCTTTTTTGTCCAGTCGGGGGATTCGGTACAGCTGAACGCGAATGATTTCTATTCAGTCACTTTTGGAGAATCTGGACTTCCTTCCGGAACTTCATGGTCAATAACGGTTGGTTCAACAACCCTTGCCAGCACATCACCAGATATTACGTTCTACCTTCCAAACGGTACCTACACTTTCACACCGCAGTCGTTTGCAAGTTACCGTACAACTGCACCCTCGACTTTCACTGTCAGCGGTTCTTCGGTTTCGGTGCATGTGGAGTACTCCCTTGTAACGTTCAATGTCGTTTTCACTCAGAACGGCCTTCCCGCGAGGACACCTTGGTCTGTGACCCTTGGAGGGGTAACGGAGAGTGCCTCGTCTGGGTCCGAAATAACGTTCTCTGAGCCAAATGGCACGTATAACTTCTCCATCGCTCCAGTACCAGGTTTCACGTCCAATCCATCCTCAGGACAGGTGAGTGTTGACAGTTCTAATGTAGCAGTCTCTGTCTCCTTCACCTCAACTCAGGAGTATCAGGTTGTCTTTGAGGAGTCAGGACTCCAATCCGGGACAGAGTGGTCTGTGGTATTGAATAATGTGAACCAGTCAAGCTCTTCATCTTCCATAATCTTCCTTGAGACAAATGGAACCTACAGTTATAAGATTAATGCTGTTCACGGCTACACCGTCACTCCCGCTTCAGGCACCGTAACTGTTAGCGGCGAAAAGGTTGAGATTTCAATAACATTCACCAGCGCTGCCCAATACCTGGTGGTTTTCAGTGAAAGCGGTCTGTCTTCCCAAACCACGTGGTCAGTAACGTTCAACGGAGGAAGCGAATCCTCAGACGGTTCACAGATTGTGTTCCAGGCTGTGGACGGGTCGTATCAGTACGCCGTATCAGCAGTAGAAGGGTACACAGCGTCTCCTCAGGCTGGTACTGTAGTGGTTGACGGATCCAACGTGAATATTAACGTTGAATTCTCTCAGGTTAAATATTCTGTCACATTCACGGAAACAGGGCTTCCTCCCGGGTCACCATGGACAGTCGTCCTAAACGGAACCATGCAGAACTCGACAAATTCAACGATAGTATTTATGGAGCCCAATGGTGTTTACAAATTTTCAGTGTATTCTATAGAGCTTTACGGGGCGTTCAATGCAACCCCGTCCAGCGGAAATGTTACTGTGGACAATGCAAATGCTTCGGAGTCTATCTTATTTACACCTAACGTGAACGGCATAGCACATACGGCCATTTTCTCAGAAACGGGTCTACCAACCGGGACAGTATGGTCAGTCACGTTCAACGGAGTAACGAAAGCTACAAATTCCACTGAAATAGTCTTCACAGTGCAGAACGGGGTGTACGGATATACGGTAAATGGTGTAGCGGGATACATATCCAGCCCCTCATCTGGTACCATAGACATTGAAAATTCGAGCGTAGTGCAGCCAGTGCTCTTCATATCAACTCTATCAGGAACTGCCTCACCTGGAGTAATCCCGATGGCTCCAATCGGTGCCGCAGGAACTGCAGGAGGTGGAACAACTCTTTCGTTTTTTGTTTTGAAGAAATTTGGAAGGATAATTCTTTCCAAAATCTTCTTCTGATTTTCTATTATTATAATGGAATTGAATTGAGAAAGATTTAAAGTTAGCATTACCATAGTCTAAAGTAAGGATAGAGCTATGAATATCGGCAGAATAACGAGATTCAAAGGGAAGATCACATTCATAGTTGTGTTAGGCATCATAGTTCTAATTGTTTTGGGAGGTACGTCTCCCGGAGAATCATCCTCTAAGGTGCAGGCCGCAGGAAGAGGTACAACAGTGATCCTGGCAACATCCTACGATGTGGTATTCAACGAATCAGGGTTGCCGGCCGCAAATAACTGGACCGTATACCTTAATAACACTGTGATCACCTCTAACTCAAGCGAGAAATCATCCACTAACAACCAGATAGTTTTCAGCGGTGTGACATCCGGTTCTTATTCATACTACATTAAAATTATACCAAGCTATAAGGCTTCACCATTTAGGGGGAATCTGACGGTGCTGTCTGGGAATGTGTATCAGAACATTTCCTTCTCCAGAGTAATTTACTCTCTCTCATTTGATGAGTCTGGCTTACCCGGTGGAACGTTCTGGTCAGTCAATATAAGTGGCAAAACAAATTCTTCCAGCTCCTCTTTTATAAAGTTCAATGAACCAAACGGTTCTTATGCATTCACAGTTAACACAACGTCTGACTATCTTCCTTCCCCAAATTCCGGAAATATAACCATAAATGGGAAGAACTTAACTGAAAACATCACTTTCATCAAAACCTATACCGTTTCATTTAGCGAAACCGGTCTTCCCTATCGCACTTCAGCTTGGAACGTAACCCTAGGCGGGTCGCTGAAGAGTTCTTCAGCTCCCACTATATCGTTCCAAGAGATCAACGGTTCCTATTCTTTCATTGTTGGCATATACCAAGGGTATTCTGCATCCCCCTATAAAGGGACAATAAATGTCAACGGAAATTCAGTGCTCCAGTCGGTAACTTTCACACAAGTGAAGTATTCCGTTGAATTCATAGAATCTGGTCTGCCCTCAGGAACCAAATGGTACGTTAACGTGACAGGTCAACCATCGTTATCCTCCGTATCATCCGTCATGAGCATTTCTCTGCCAAACGGCTCTTACTCATACACAATAGCAACCGGAAACAAGTCATACTACCCATCTTCATATTCCGGCGCCTTCACAGTGAATGGTGGTTCAATATCAAATTCGATAGCATTTTCTGAACTCAATTTCGCAGTTAATTTCACAGAATCAGGCCTCCCACCAGGATCCACATGGAACGTAACCTTCAATGGGGTCAAACAATCTTCATCCTCATCCTCGATCGTGTTCAATGAACCCAATGGTACTTATCCATTCTCGACAGGTATATATCAAGGATATTCCGCAAGCCCATACTCTGGAACGATCACAGTGAACGGAAACCAAGTTACCCAGACTATAGCATTCAGTCAGCTCACATATTCCGTATTCTTCAAAGAGTCCGGTCTGGCTTCTGGATACTGGTTTGTGAATATCACTGGGCAGCGATCATCAGGTCCATTACCATCGGCTCAAAAAACCTACTCTATTTCCCTTCCTAATGGTTCTTACTCATTTTCAGTTGCTACTGGAAACAAGCTGTACGCCCCATCCCCTTCTGTGTCGCTGTTCACGGTGAATGGGAGCGATGTGACGGAGGTAATAACATTCAATGAAGGTACTTTCAAGGTTACGTTCACAGAATCAGGTCTCCCTCTAGGGTCCACGTGGAACGTCACCTTCAACGGAACGATGGAATCCTCGACATCCCCATCAATTCTTTTCAATGAACCAAATGGAACATATTCGTACACGGTGGGGGTATACCAAGGATACTCTTCTTCTCCGTACACGGGATCGCTAAAATTGAATGGGGCTGCCATCCAGGAATCGATAACCTTTACTCTGATAAGGTATCAGATAATGTTCACAGAATCGGGCCTCCCTTCGGACTCAATGTGGAATGTCACCCTAAATGGTATCCTTAAAAATTCCACAACAGACTCTATTTCCTTCCTGGAGCCAAACGGTTCCTACACGTATAAAGTGGGCATTTACCAAGGATTCTCTGCATCCCCCTACTCGGGGATCATCCAGGTGAATGGAGTTGCGTCTAAAGAGTCGATTATCTTCGAGCCTTTGGAATATTCTGTAACCTTTAAGGAATCAGGTCTTCCTCTGAATACTTCCTGGTCAGTCACCCTTAGCGGGAGTACGAAATACTCATCAAACGATTCGATAGTGTTTGAAGAGCAGAACGGGTCCTATTCATATGTGGTAGGCAATGTAACGCAATTCACATCCTCCCCTCCGTCAGGGCATTTGTCTGTGAGCGGTTCCGCCGTTGTGATAAGCATAGTGTTTTCTATTCTGGTAACATACAACGTCACATTTGTCGAGTCAGGCCTGCCACCTGGAACCATGTGGTCAGTGGAATTCAACGGAACAGTCAAAAATTCGTCAGCAGGCAGCATAACATTCGAGGAATCAAACGGTATTTATAATTACACGATCTTGCCAGTTCCGGGTTACGTCCTCACGCAGTATTCCGGGACGGTTAAGGTAGATGACAAAAACTCATTAATAGTACTGCCGTTCACTGAGAAAGAGTATATTCTGGCCTTTTTCGAAACAGGTCTCCCACCAAATACCAGCTGGTTCGTTCAAATTGGAGGAAGCACTGCGCAGTCTCAATTCAATAGGATTATCTTTGAAGAGCCGAATGGCACGTACGAATTCACTATAGGAACAGCAAACAGCTCTTGGAGACCAAGTCGGACCACAGGAAACGTAACGGTAAGCGGCTTTAACAGGAGTCTATATAATTCTTTCACACTGCAGTTGTATAAAGTAGAATTCGTCGTGTCAGGAGCTACTTTCCCCTGGTCAGTCACAATAGGCAATTCCTCCTACCAGTCAAATAACACCGGAGTTATGATTTACCTTCCTAATGGAAGTTATTCCTATTCAATACATCTACCAAACGGATACAAGGCAACGGGAAGCACAGGGAGTCTGATTATCAGTGGGAAAGAAATAGTGGTCAACCTTGCATTTTCAAAAACACCTTCCAGCGGATATAGCTTTTACATCATTCTAACGGCTGTTATAGTGGTAATAGCAGCTGTGGCTATCGTGGTAGTATTTATGAGGAGAAAAAATGGGGGGAACAAGATAATTTGGAAGTTATAGAGTGCTGGGTCACCCGATTGGTCCTGCCGGTCCGGGCATTAATTGTGCAAAAGACACAAGACACTTTGCAAGAAGACTAACTTTCAATTCCGGAGGAACGCAACCAATGAGGCGATTGATTACCACAGTTAACCCTTGAGGGGTCACATTTTTTATAAAGAACACCAGGAAGAGAAGTACTATTGAGCTTTCGACGATATTCAGCGTCCCTATTGACGAGAGAAGTATAGTTTACTACGAGAAGAGGGATTATGGCGCAGTCGTTTCATCCGCCATAAATAAGTATATTTACGTAACCGTCAACAAGAAATTCGACGACAAGATAAGGGTGAGTTACTCAAAGACTGAAATTGTTGATCACGTCAACAGCATAGAACACCCCTCCGTAAGGGAGGCGCTGAGGTATCTTGGCATAGAGAAGGGGATAGAGATAGTGAGCATATCCGACATCCCGTCAAAAGGAACAGGGCTGGGCTCAAGCAGTTCCTTCCTAGTGGGGCTCCTCCATGCACTTCACAGTTACAAAGGTGAATTTGTCAATTCTAACGAGCTAGCCAGAGAAGCGGTTAAGATCGAAAGGGATATACTCAGGGAAGAGGGGGGGAAACAGGACCAATACATTGCCGCATATGGCGGCATAAACCTGATGAAGTTCATGAGAGATGGGAGCGTCGACATGACGGGCGCAATATCTCATGACAGTAACTTTAAGAGGATAGAGGATTCGTTGCTTCTACTTTACACTAACGTGGAGAGGAGTTCCACAGAAATACACAGGGACCAGATAGCTAATTCCGCACAAAAGATGGAAACTTAT
>JAJZKX010000229.1 GCA_021850745.1 Thermoplasmata archaeon | reverse complement strand
ATGGCGGAAACCCTTGGCAACAGGTTCAGGTTTCTCCTTGCCGATGAGGTGCATCATCTTGCTGCAGAGAAATATGCCGAGATAGCCAGAATGTATGCTTCACCATTCAGGCTTGGCCTGACCGCCACCTTCGAAAGGCTTGACATGCTACATGAACGGTTGGAGCAGTTCATGGGCGGGAAGGTCTTTGAGCTCGGATATGAGGAACTATCAGAATATCTTGCCAATTATGAGATCATAAGGATACCTGTGGAGCTTGAGCCCGAGGAAGAGGAAGAATATCACAGGAACAGGGAAATATTCACCTCATATCTTCGAAGGCACCGCATCACCATGCGCGGACCATGGGACTTCGAGAAATTCATCCTTTCGTCCTGGAACCCGGAGGGGAGGGAGGCGCTGATTGCGTGGCGCACCGCAAGGGAAATAGCCTTCAATGCAAGAGTCAAGGTCGATACTGTCCGTTACGTGCTCTCAAAGCACAGGAACGAGAGGACAATAATATTCACCGAGGACACCTCGTCCGCATACCTCATATCTAAGGAATTCCTGATCCCATGCATCACATACCTTACACCAGGCAAGGAGAGAAAGAAATATTTTGACATGTTCAGAAGCGGGGAGATCTCAGCAATCGCCACATCCAGGGTCCTGGACGAAGGGGTGGATGTGCCGGATGCATCCGTTGGGATCGTACTGAGCGGATCCGGCAGTGCAAGGCAGTTCAGACAGAGGCTTGGCAGGCTCCTGAGGCCTTCCCAGGGAAAACGTTCGGTCCTGTACGAGGTTCTAGCCAGCGGTACCAGCGAATACAGCACTTCAAGGAGGAGGAGAAAGGGTGTTCCCGGTACAGTTGATGACGGTAAGGCGTAATAAGAACGGGCAGGCAAGGAGCATTCTCCTTTCGGATGAGGGCATGGATTATGCTCTTTCAGTCATAGGCCTCTTTGATGACAGTATTGGCAAAACCAGGGCTGAAATAGAGAAGGAACTGAAGCTGAGGGAATTGAAGTCCCAGAACCCCAAGATACTCAGGGGACTTGCGCTTCTTATGTTCAGGCTCTCCGGGATGGAAAGGCCGTCGCTGCTTGATCCAGGTGAGGTGAGGGCTGCCATATTCAGGCATGCCAGGTCTCCTGCTGTTACCAGGGAAGAGAGGTCTGAAATCATTGATTCGGTTGCATCAGAGCTTCAAACATCACCTTCTGAGGTAGATAACGCCATATACGCTGACAATGAGGATAATGAAATCCTGAGGTCAGCAGCAAGCATAAATGAAAGGAGATTAATGGAACTTTACAACATGGAGCAGATAGAGACGGTCATGCTCCGATCAGAATGGATAGAGCTCACAACGCATTCAGGCAGGGCAAAATTCATAAGGAAGATCAGGTCCCTGGGCCTCCTGTATTCTGAAAAGCACGATGAACACGGGCACACCCTGAGGATAAGTGGACCTGTTTCCATACTTGAACACAGCGGCCGTTATGGAACAAGATTTGCCCTTCTGGTGAGGCATGTGCTCCGGTCAACAGACTGGGAAATTAACGCATCCGTGAAGCTCAAGAACGGAAAAGGTGAGGATTATTTCAACTACCACCTGGATCAGTCTGTTTCCGAGTATACAGGCAACATTCAGGCCCCGGAAAACCTTCCAGATTTTGTCAGTTCAGATCCTGATCCAATAGTACATGAAGACAGAACATTTTACCCGGATTATTCCCTTATTTTAGGTCCAAGGAAAATCAGCATATTTCTCACAACGCCAAAGTATTTCCAGGAGGATCGTGATGAATTGGATACACTGCCCGGTGTAGGTGTGGATTTCGATATAATATGCCTCTTGGAGGCAAAGGGCAAGTGCCCACAGGGAGCCATATGTTTCAGGGATTCAGTGGACTGGAATGCTCTCAAGGGCAAATACGGGGATGGGGAACAGAAGGCCAACATTCAAAGAAATCCCGTAGGTTCGATTGGCAAAACAGACGACCACGGGAAGGCTGATAAGAAGGCCCTGAATCAGGATGTGATAGTGCACCTGAAGAGTCTTTACCCAGACAGCCAGGCAATGGTTGATTATCTTGATTTCATGGGCTTTCCTCCGGCGGAAACACTGGAAAGTGCCGGTTACAGGGTCATCTGGAAGGGTTTGAGGCTTATTGTAGTAGAAGAGTAACGGGGTAGAGGAAGCGGGAAAAGCTGCAAATGGGCCACAGTTTCACCCTCGTGCCTTCAGGCACTGCTGTGCAACCCAGCTCATGATGTCGGGCATGGACATGAGGAAAATACAGATTCACATTGGCCTTGCCTCCATTCAGTCCACGCAGCTTTACACGCATTTGCTGAGCCAGGACGTTCAGGCAGAGACATATGAGATATACAGCATGGTTCAGGGAACCCGATTTTTTCGAAAATGAGGAGGCAATAGCAGTATGATTGAGTCCATAAGCATGTTGAGGAAGGGGAAAAAAGGTGTCAAATATGAGTGGGGACACTGGGATTTGAACCCAGATCTGCGGGTCTCTTCCGGTTCATAGTTCCAGTCACTCATCATTTATTCAGGTGACCCGTAGTTAATCATAACCTGACTGGAGCCCATCAGGATGCCTGATTACCCCATGTCCCCATATTTCCAACAATCGGGTCAGGAGCTAAATTACTTAAATGACTGAATTGGGTCACCATAGTAATTTAATCCCCTTGCAGCCGATGGCAGGCTCTTGAGAATGTGCTTGGGATATAAATAGATATTTCAACCACAGGGCGGCTTCAGCTGTGGGCATAATCATTTGGTCCGGTTTATTTCAGGAACAGTTTCTATAATGAAGTTTACAAAATCTACTAGTATTTCGACAGAACACCATTGTCGGTAGTGGCTATATGATATACGGAACCAATGGTGATCTCCACTGTAAATGATAAGTCATAG
>JAJZKX010000228.1 GCA_021850745.1 Thermoplasmata archaeon | reverse complement strand
TATAAATTTAACCTTAATGGTCTCTATAAAGGCAATCCGTTTATAAGATAGAACTGCCTTCATTAAGTTTATTGGGTTATTTTCCATATTAGACAGTTATGACTGATCACACAGAGGAAGAAAACAGTATTCTCAGGGATACGGTAAGGGAATTCATGAAAAGAGAGGTTGAACCCATATCCTCAAAGATGGACAGCCAGGATTATTTCCCAGTAGAAGTATTCAAAAAAATGGGAAAGATGGGCTTTCTGGGAGTAACAATCCCAGAGGAATATGGAGGATCATCCCTCGGTTATGAAGCTCAGGCCATGATTGAAGAGGAGATTGGCTATTACAGTGCATCTCTGGCCCTTTCATATGGTGCCCACAGCAACCTCTGTCTTGACAATCTTTACAGGAATGGATCAGAGTATGTAAGAGAGAAATATGTTCCGAAACTTGCTTCTGGTGAATTCATAGGCTCCCTTGCTCTCACAGAGCCAGAATCGGGTTCGGATGCGCTCAATATGAAGACAACCAGTACAGAGAATAGGGACGGTTTCAGCATAACCGGATCCAAGACATTCATAACAAATGCGCCTGTGGCCGACCTCTTTCTGGTATACTCCAGATTTGGCGAAAGTTACAATGCGTACTGTGTCCTCTCCGAAGACAGAGGCTTCAGCAGAGGAAAGAAGTTTGACAAGATGGGAATGAGAGGGTCTCCCACAGGAGAGATTTACTTCGACTCGGTTCAGGTTCCACAAGAAAGGTTGTTAGGAAAGAGGGGAGATGGGAAACGTATTATTCTTTCTGGCCTGAACTCCGAGAGGGTGATTCTAAGTTTCATCTTCATCGGAGTGGCACGAAGGGCACTTGAACTGGCACTGAAATACTCCACAGAGCGGAAGCAGTCTGGGAAACATCTTTACGAGTTCCAGTTAATTCAAGAAAAACTTGCATACATGTATACAAGGCTTAGGACGAGCAGGCTGCTGGCTGAGGACTCTCTCCAACTACTGAAGAAAGATCCACTGGATTCAGTAAGTGCTGCTTCTGCAATACTGCATTCCACTGAATCTGCTGAGTATATTGCCAGAGAGGCAATTCAGATATTCGGTGGGTATGGCTATATAAAAGATAATGAACCTGAACGCCTTATGAGGGATGCTATACTGGGCCAGATTGGTGCCGGAACTACAGAGATAAGGAAGAGGCTTGTGGCTCTTGGCATTGTAAAGCAGTACAGAGAAGGAAAAGTGAGACTGTAAGAATGAAATGCATCCTGTGCGACAATGAGGAAGCAGTTTCCCAGGGCCTTGGAGAAAACTGTATAATTTCAAGGACAAAAGTTGCGGCAGCCGGAGTGCTCTCCATTACACTGTGCCCCAAGTGCGGTTCACTGAAGATAGGCAACAGGTGGTATCAGAATAGGGATGAACTCCCTCTTAGTTCCCGTCTACTGAATCTATGCAGTGTGAGTGATGACCACTTCCATCCTGAGATAGACAGGGACTCAATAGATCTTGATGTTGAGGGGCAGTCTGTAAAATTCATAGTCACATTATCTGATGGAGCTGAATTCAGGTCTTCTCCCATACAGCTGGAGGCAAAGATTTCAGTCCTGAAAAATAGCTGCCCTTCGTGCAACAGGCTCACAGGATCATATTACGAATCGATCATCCAGATCAGGTCATTCAGCAGGAAATATTCGGACGCTATAGATCATGCTGTGAGAGATGTCAATGAATTCCTTGAGACAGAGAAACTTAAAGGAAAAAACCCTTTTATTTCAAGGCAGCAGAGACTGAAAGAGGGGTTCGATTTATATCTGGGAAGCAAATCAGATGGAGAAAAGATTGCTAAATTTATCCATGACAGATATTTCAGCAATATGGTTCAGAACAAAAAACTGGCTGGTCGTACAGAGGGTTATGATCTGTACAGATACACATTTCTCCTTCGTATTTTAGACCTTCCAGAGGGCGCTATAATCATGAAGAGAGGGGAGAAATTCCTTCTAATCGCCTCATCCAGTTCTGACATAACTCTCATGGATTTAAGCTCAAGAAGGACGGTACACATTAAACAGAATGAATTCAACTCCAATCCATTTGAATATACTGGGGAAGTTTTACCCATAAAAAATTACATCATTTTATCAAGAAGAGACGGTGAGACCCAGTTGATGGACCCGGATTCCTTCAGAGAGATTACGGTGCAGGGTCAATTTTCTGGAGATGAAATAAAGGGTTTTGAAATAGAAGGAGAAATATTGATTCCGCCATAGATCATACTGATTTCTTCCCGGGAACCTTTGGAAAAGGATGAGTGTCCTCTATCCTTTTGTATCCGCATATGTATCTCAGGAGCCTTTCTATCCCTATGCCGAATCCGGAGGAAAGTCTCAGACCTCCTCTGGCTTCTTCAATAAACCATTCGAACTGCTCAGGAGACTGGCTCTTTGCCTTTACCCTTTCGAGAATTCTGTCAATTTTGTACTCTCTTTCCCCTCCTGAAAGTGCTTCGCAGTATCCCTCCGGGTAGATCAGATCCATGTCGTTAAGAATCCCTTTTTCAGTGTCACTTTCCCTGTCATAGAACTCCCTCGCCTGAAGAGGAATATCTATTATCCAGAATGGTTCCTTTGCCTCCTTAGATAGTATTGACTCAAAATCCTCTCCATACTTTTCCATTGCATCCAGATACCTTACTTTACTGAATGGTTTTGTTGGAACAGAAATAGTCCTGCCTATGGATTTCAGTTCCTTAGAGTGTTTTTCATTCACATGTCTGATTATATCACAAAACAGATCTTCCCCGAGGCTGATGGCATCCTCCCTTGTGGCATCAAGCATTTCCAGATCCAGCTGTGTGAATTCCAGAAGATGCCTTCCAGTTTTTGCTTTTTCCGGCATCTCAAGCCTGACATTTGGGGAGAATGAGGGTATCTTTGGGGCATGCTG
>JAJZKX010000227.1 GCA_021850745.1 Thermoplasmata archaeon | reverse complement strand
TTGAGCCGCTCCCGGACCTTGGAATGGCAGCCAACTTCCTCTACATGTCCAGCGGCAGGAAACCCACGGAAGAGGAAGAGAAAGTCATGGATACCTGCCTGATCCTCCACGCTGATCATGGATCAAATGCATCCACATTCTCATCAATGGTCACGATTTCCACACTGGCAGACATGTACTCCGCCCTGACCGCCGGGATAGCAACGCTCAAGGGGCCCCTGCATGGGGGGGCTAACGAGCAGGCGCTGAAGATGATCAAGCGCGTGGGCTCACCCGAAAATGCCGAAAGGGTTATCGGAGAGATGCTAGGGAAGAAGGAGAAGGTCATGGGATTTGGGCACAGGGTGTACAAGGTCTATGATCCAAGGGCAAGAATCCTCAAGGAATTTGCAAGATCAATCTCCGCTAAGTCTGGGAAGCAGGAGTTGTTCGAAACCGCAGAGGCAATAGAGAAGGCAATGATCTCGAAGGTGGGCGGAAAGGGGATCTTCCCTAATGTTGACTTCTATTCCGGGATGGTATACGAGAGCCTCGGATTCGAGGAGAATATCTTCACGCCAATATTCGCTTTCAGCAGGTCTGCCGGCTGGGTTGCAAGAAGCCTTGAGTACGTTTCTGACAACAGGCTTTTCAGGCCAAGATCAAAGTACTCAGGAGAAATGGGACCAATCGAATACGTTCCCCTGGAAAAGAGATAGTTGGAGTACCTCATAGATCCGGCGATCAGCAGCAGGCCTTACCGATTCCAGTCAGGTGACAGGATATACCTGGGAAAAAGCCCTGGAAACAGGGAATTTGGCCTTCCAGCCAATGATCTCCTCGGTCACATGCTCATCGTTGGAAAGAGCGGCACGGGCAAGTCAAATCTTCTTTCCGTACTATGTAGCAGGCTGCTTCAGCAGGAGGGAAACATAGTCCTTATCGACCCGCATGGCAATCTCTCTGAAACAGTGATTGGCATTAACCGCACCAAGAACCTTGTCTACATTTCCAGCAGGGTGGTAGAGTCAGATAATGGTCCCGTCATGGTGCAGGTCAACCCGCTGAGAGTCGGCAGGAATTCCGTTGAACGGACCAGCGGCTGGATGAGGGAGATTCTTGCTTCGGACACCAGCATATCGCAGGGGACATGGGGACCAAGGCTGGAGGTCATATTCAGGGCATTGCTTCCACACTACCTGAGCACAGTACAGGAACCAAGCCTCCCTGATTTCCTGGACACCCTTGTTGACAGGGTGAAGATGAAGAAGTTCACCTCGACGACCTCGGGATCAATCAGGTCAATGCTTTCCGTCCTCACGGGAGACTGGAGAAAGTGGAATGACTATGTTGCAAGTTCTCTCAACAAGGTCATACCACTGCTTGCAAATGAGAGCGTAAGCAACCTGCTTGCAAGAGGGGGCAATAGCCTGGACCTGGATTCAGCCTTGAGTTCAGGGAACAGCCTTTTTGTTGTCGATGTAAGCAAGGGAAATGTTTCCGAGGAATCAGTGAGGATCCTCTCCCTGCTGGTGTTACTCGTTCTGTGGAACAGGATATCCAGCAGTTCCGTAAGCAGGAAGGCGAGGACTTACTTCGTTGTAGACGAGGCAAAGAACACACCGGAAGGAATCATGAACACACTTCTCAGCGAGGGAAGGAAATTCGGTGTATCAATCACCCTGGCCACACAGAGCCTCTCCCAGATGGATGCAAGCATTGTCGGCTCCATCCTTGGAAATGTCAGGAACTTCGCCTCATTCACGTCATCCGCCAGCGACGCAGAAACCTTGGCAAGGATGATCCCAGACAGAAAGATTGCAGAGCGCCTTGAAACCACCATCAAGTCGCAGTGGTACCACAGATGCGTACTCTGGAACCAGAGCAGCGAAGGGTTCTCAGGACCTGCCACCTTCCTTCCTGAACTTCTTGAGTACGATCAAGGGAAAGATATTGTGGAGGAGCGCATAGCTGATTCCATACGGAAGAACGGGGGATTGCTGCCTGATTCTCCATCTCAACAGGCACCAGCGCCACACACTGAACTCGTGGAAAAGTTTACCGCCAAGCTGGAACGCCTTGGATTCCGGATCAGGCTGCTGGAAACTGTTGAGGGATGCCTGCCGGATATCGTTGCAGAGTTTGGAAGCACCATAATCCTTGGGGAGGTGGAACTTTCAGACATGGCAAATACCAACCAGATCATAAGGAAACTTAACTGCTACGAGAACAGGAGAGTAGTTTTCATAACAGAGGAAGGCAACGGAACAAAGCTGTACAACTACCTGCTTAATTTCACGAAGTGTGATTTCTCCACCGGCATACCGGCTGAAAGGGCGGTTAACATCAATGGCAGGCGTATTTCCGCCTCCGATCTGGGTGACTTCCTGCTGCGCACTACGGTTGTGGAGAGAAGATCAGGAAAATTCTACTCCATCAGGGGAGACAGGCTGAGCCTGCTTGTGACACATGACATGATTGAGGACTCATCCTTCAGGCACCTGCTCAGCGCGACGAAAAACCCCAGTGCAAGGATAATGCTTTACAAGAAAATGACTGCAGGCAAGTCCTCCTACCTTTCAGTAGGCGAGGCTACAAATATTTGTGATTCTGCAGGCGAACCGGCTGAATGGCTCACCGGCCTCAGCGATAATGGATTCGTGGACGTGTTTTCACTGTTCTGCAGGTGATATCGAATTCCTGTTAACGCTCCTGAACCTGAGATTTGCGTGATCAAATTAATATCAGGAAGTCATTCCCATATCTCGGGCCCGTAGTCTAGCGGTATGATGCCGCCCTTACAAGGCGGTGGTCACCGGTTCGAATCCGGTCGGGCCCATTCTATATCCCCACCATCCTATATCCACATATTGGATTGGTGTGATATTTTCGTCTCGCTCCTTTTTTATAATATATAACCTGAACTCTTTCACTTTAACACATATTTTTTAATCTGCTGAACCCGTGATATTGGGAATTAGATAGTATTTGGTCATTTTTCGTTTCAATCCATCCGTATTCTACGAACCCTTTATTCCAGC
>JAJZKX010000020.1 GCA_021850745.1 Thermoplasmata archaeon | reverse complement strand
ACTGCAACTCAGAGGCAGGGTGATCAGGACGGAAACTGATGAAATAGAAAATAAGAATTTTATTTCGAATGAGGAATTTGACTCAAAATATGCCATGCGGGTCATGCTTATCCTTGCAGGGCTTGTCCTGACAGTGATGTATATTGAAGGCATGCTCACCCCATCGTTGCCGGCGATCGAGAGCCAATTTAAAATTTCCACTGCTCAGGCGAGCCTTCTCCTTTCAACATATCTTGTTGGAGGTGTTGCACTGACTCCCGTTATCGGGAAATTAGGGGATTTATATGGGAAAAAGAAGATGCTCATAGTCGTTCTGGCGATTTATTGCGTTTCAGTGGGTGTTACTGGATTTTCACCCACGTACAATTTTATGATAGCAGCCAGGGGAATTCAGGGAATCGGCCTCACTATCATGCCATTGGGAATGAGTCTGGTAAGGGAAGAATTTCCCAGGGAGATAGTTCCAAGGGCACAGGCATTGATAAGCGCCATGTTTGGGGTAGGATTCGCAATTTCCCTGCCGCTGGGTTCCCTCATATCAAATGATTTTGGATGGAGGATGACTTACCACACTGCCATTCCATTCCTTGTATTTTTGGCTGTCGCCACATTTTTTATGGTAAAGGAATCAAGATTCAGGAGGCCTGAGGTAAGGATTGACTTCATCGGCGCTATACTCCTCGCAATTTCATTGGCTTCCGTGGTATTTGCACTCTCCGAGGGACCGTCCTGGGGATGGTATTCACCTTCTACCATGGTGCTTGCTACTCTGGGATTGACCCTTCTGGTGCCTCTTTTACTATATGAAAGAAGGTATTCCGTGGCAGGAGGAGAGGCGATTTTGCACTTCAAGCTTCTCTCCATGAGAAATGTGATGGTGGCAAATATCATCCTGTCGATATCCGGTATGGGAATGTTCCTTGCAATGCAAGCGTTGACATATCGGTTTGAGCTAAATGCCCCGTCCGGATTTGGACTTTCCATTCTCGGAACAGGATTATCGTTGGTTCCGTTTGCCCTTGGAGTTTTCTTCCTTGCGATAGTTACCGGAAAGCTGGTTTCAAGGACAGGAGTTAAACCTCTTGCAATACTTGGCGCTGCCTTATCTTCAATTGCATTTCTTGCAATCGCTTTCAGTGCCAGTTACGATGAGATATTGCTTTTTGAGTTCTTTACAGGTGGCGGAATTTCTCTTATGAATGCTTCGCTCATAAACCTCATAGTTCTTACTGTGAATCCAAAGGATATGGGTCTTGCAACGGCAATGAATGGAACATTCAGGAACGTTGGAAGCAGTATTGGGGCACCTATTGCAGGCTCGATAATGTCAACCATTACCGCAATTTATGTGGTAGGCGCTGTCGGGAAAGTGACAATTTATGCATCACTCCCAACTCCTGCCGCATATTTCACCGTGTTTATGATATCCGCTGCAGCATTTGCAGTAGCGGCGGTATTGTCACTTTCCGCACATGAGGTGCTGGGGAAGAGAAAGTGGATAAGGGATGCAAATGATGTGAAAAAGCCAAACCCAGTTTCCATCCCTGAATGATCAATTCGGAAAAAGGAAAAGTGTAATAAAATAAAGTGATTCGAGGTTACAATGGAATTCAGGGCAAGGATAGTAACATGGGATGAAATAGAAGACTGGTGCAGAAACTTATCAGACAAAATCATATCTAATCCAGTACCAGATGCCATCATCGGGCTTTCAAGGGGCGGGCTTGTTCCCGCAAGAATGATATCTGACAAGCTCCTCATAAAGGAGCTTTATGCGATTAAAACGGAACACTGGGGACTTACCGCAACGAAGGATGGAACTGCAACTCTGAGGCAGGGGCTTTCCTCGGACATAAGGGGGATGAATGTTGTCATCGTTGACGATATCACCGATACCGGCCAGAGCATGAAAGTTGCCGTGGATTATGTGAAGTCACAATCTCCTAAGAGCGTCCAAACAGCGGCAATGCTGCACATAACGCATTCAGAATTCAAGCCTGACTATTTTGCAAGGGAGATAAGCGATTCCCAGTGGACATGGTTCATATTTCCTTGGAATGTCTTTGAAGATGTGATGAACCTTACGGGAAAGATACTTAAGCAAGGGATGTCACTTGAACAGATCAGATCCGAACTCAAAGAATCATTCGACCTCGATATCAACCATGAACGCCTCCTTGAAGTGCTGAAATATATGGAAAAATTAAGGAAGATAATGTATGATGGAAAGGATTCTTTTAGGCCTTTGAATAGTTCATGAACGTGTGAAAGCAGTTCCTGACTTTCCCTCCAACACATTCAGTGCATCGGAAAGATTTCCAATAACTGCTTCTTTTCCCCCTTTTTCGATGAATCTTATGGCTGCCTTCACCTTTGGCTCCATGCTCCCCTTGCCGAAGAATCCCTTTTCTAGATATTCCTTCGCTTCATTTATTGATAGTTTTGAAAGTGCAGCCTGATCACTTTTTCCATAGTTTATATAGACATTTTTTACATCGGTCAAGATTGCAAGTTTATCAGCTTCTATTGAACTCGCCAGAACAGAAGATGCAAGATCCTTGTCTATAACCGCCTCAACTCCGGTGAGAGTCTTATCCTTCCTTATAACAGGAATGCCACCCCCTCCCGTGCATATTGGCAAAAAGCCACTTCTAAGCTGCGATAGTATGGCATTTCTCTCAACAATTTCCAGGGGCATCGGCGATGGAACGACCCTTCTCCAGCCCTTTTCTGTCTTGACCATTTTCCAGCCATCTATATCCATCTTCGCCTTAGCCTTTTCATCAGAAAAAACCGCCCCAACTGGTTTGGTAGGCTCAAGGAATGCTTTGTCCGCAGGATCCACTATGGATCTGGTAACGGTAACTACTGCTTCCTTTGAAATGCCTTTCTCGCTCCTTACCTTTTCATATGCCTCAAGCATTATCTGACCAATGAGACCCTGAGACATAGCACCGCAAGAATCCAGTGGCATAGGTGGAGGCAGTCCATCTGAAATCTGGTTTCTCAGCAATATGTCACCAACCTGGGGCCCGTTTCCGTGCGTGATCACGACATCTTCCATTGATATTATTTCAGAGATGTTGTAAAATGCCCTGTATGCCCTGATAACCTGCGTCCCATAATCTCTCTTATCGGTGGTTTCCAAAAGTGCATTCCCACCAAATGCTATTACAATTTTTACCAACAATTCACCTGGAAGTTGCACTCATCGCAATTTTTTATAAGAATCTTTTTATTTATTTTTTTGAACTTAAGCAGGGTCTGTCATCAATTTGAAGGTACAATTCTTGAACTTTGGCAGGTATATATATTCAGACAACTCATAATGCATAATGCTTCAGGTAGATAGTATCAGTGTCAGATACGGGAAAAATAAGAGAAAAGCTGTTGATGGAGCCAATTTATCCATTGAAGGTGGGAAGGTTGCTATTGTTGGCCCCAACGGATGTGGAAAAACAACACTTATAAAGGCGATTGTCGGGTTGGCTCCCGTGGAATCTGGCAGTATTCTCCTCTTTGGAAGAAATATAAAGAATATAACCAATGAACTGAGAGTCTCCACAAATCTTTCTGATGTTTACCGGTTGATGAGGATGTCAACCGGGGATACAATAAAACTATATTCGGAGATCAAGCGAATTGATGCTGATGTGGTAATGAAAATGATATCGGATTTCGAGCTTGAAGACACACTGGATAAGATGCTTTATGAATTGAGCACGGGGCAGCAGAAGCTTGTTTGCAATCTCTTGTGCATAGCAACAGGATCAAAAATGATTCTTCTAGACGAACCTTTTGAGAATATAGATCAAATGAGGAGAATCAAGCTGACAAAGCTGATGGTCGATTATCAATCAGAAATACTTCTCAATACACATGAATTCGATATTCTTGGAAAGCTCAACGGCTGGTCCCTTTACTTCATGCTGGAGGGGAAACTGTTTGGGAAATTTGAGGCAAACGACGTCAGAAATCTCTTCCTCAATAGAGGCATTTCACCGAATAATCTGTCCGTGATGGAAACAAGCTATGGTACGTTTTCCATTACGAGAGGTGAGGGAGAAGTGTCGATATCTGCGGCAAGGAATTTCAATTCTCTCCTGAATGAGGTGGCTTGATGATAAGCAAGTACTTCCTGAAATCCCTGCTTAAAAACAAGAATATATGGGGGTGGGGAATCCTCTTCATGCTATTCTGGATATTCATGGGTGCCTTTGTCTTCGGAACAAATTTCCCAGACCAGAAGATATATTTCGTTTATAATGCATCAATATGGTTTGGGTTGCTTGGCCTGGTTTCGACAAGTACCATGGCTACAAGCGTTGCTTATTCCATATACTACGGCAACTCTTCCCTTGCTTATGGATTCAGGTTCACCACCCTAAAACCTTCGGGATATATCACCAGCTTTGCCATAAGCACTTCAATAATCGGCGGAATGCTTTCTGCGTTCATGCTCCTCTTCACATTTCTGCTGTTCAGCTACAAGAGCGGCTTCATGCTTATACCTGCCTTCCCGTATATATCCATAATTATAGGATTCGCATCGGGTGCCTTCATGTTTCTGCTAGCCTCAATTATCATAGTTATAGTGAATAATTACCTTGGCCTGAGGAATGTTTCATTTGCAACGTTTATACCTATGATACTCACCTATCTGTTTGGTTTTGCCCAGATAAATGCCGGCCTTCCCTCTTATGTTGTTTACGGAAGCCCTTTCACGGATATTTCAGATCTCTTCATCTGGAGCTATTATGGCAAGGAGATTCCCCATAATCTATCAGGATCATTGCAGAATGGTGGTCAAATCAGCCTGACAGTTCAGGTGATCATGCTTATTTTATGGATAATTATTCTATCCATATTGTCCTTTATGCTCATAAAAAGAATAAAACCAAAATCCATTGAAGAGGGCAGGCAGGTATGAGGGAAAAGCTTTCTCTGGCGGAGATCGATGAACTTGCAGGAATAGCATGTCACGCAATCTCATTTGATTTTTACATATTCCGGAAAGCCTATGGCTCATATTATGCCACATGGGCCACAGCCATACTCCTTTTTGTTTTTCTACCATTCCTGATTTTTTCAGCATTTCCTTCCGGTTATTCCCAATATGTATTTCTTGCCCTCTATACTACTATCTTAATATTTGCAATGAAAATCACTGCAGTCGTATTTTCCAATGCCCGGGAAATGATAGACTTGAGGTCAATCCTTGAAGGAAAGAAAAGTTATCGGTCAAAGGGGCGGTTGATCAGTTATCTCCCATCGATATTGTTTGTAATTACAATAATAGTGCTTTCCTTTGAGGGATTCAAGAACATATTGGCAATATTGATATTTTATGGCTTTCTCATACTAATGTCTTATTATCTGCTCCAAAACCTGAAATCCACATTTGAGCAGATTCCCCTTGAAGGAATTGTGTCTGTTTCATCTTATATTTTCAGCATTATACTCTCCATAGCTGCAATTCTTCTGTTCAACAGACAGATGGCCTTTTCACTCGCCTGGTTACCCGCAATAATTGGCTGGTATTTCAGTGCAGCATATGCGATCCTAAAAAGCAAGAAGCATCTGGAGGGAATAAATGGCCAAGCCTGAGGATGTCCATAACGATGATCAGAGAGATTCAAAGGAAGGATTATCAGATCACGATCAGGAAATAAACAGCATTATTTCCGAGCTGTCCGAACAGCTTCAAGAGCCTCTCCTTAAGTCCTCCATAAGAATGGTCATAATAATCTCGCTTGTGCACAATAAGCGGCTGAGTTTTACCGAACTTTCGAAGCTGACTTTCTCAGGCAAAGGAAGCCTCAGTAACCACATCTCAAAACTTGAGGAGAGAGGGTTGCTCAGGACATATTACGCATTCAGTGTTGGCGGGCCGAGATTGATGCTTACAATAACCGAACTGGGATTAAAGGTTTACAATGATTATGCAAATTTACTGAAAAAGATTTTTTTTTAGAAACTATGGAAAAGGCAACAAATTTGTTGGCTGGTTTAAGAACAGAGCTAAATATAGCTTGATTTTGGATTATAATGAAGGAACCAATCTTCACCAAATTTTTAAATCTAATATTGCAGCATATTTGGAGAGCTTTTTGCGTTGCATAAACGGAATAATAGCTATTCCGCCATAATGAATTGGAAGTTCAGCTTTATTTTAAGGTGCTCCCCTTATTTACTCTGTATTTATTTTATACTTGGTGATAAAATGGCATTCATAGATGATTTGGCCTTTGAATTGTTTACGCTTGTGCTTGCGGGAGTCATATTGCTGTATATGACAGTTGGGGTTTACTACGATTACAGCAAAAAAGGGGAAAGAAACCTTGCAGAGCATATGCTTAATGGAACTGCTCCCCTTGCAATAGTGGGAATTGTCATACTACTGCTTGGTTTATTCAGCGAGATGACATGGCCACTCAGCTTGGGAACAACGGTTCCTGTAACTGTTGAGGCAAAATTCCAAAGTTACAACATACTTTTCTATGACCCATACATGTTTGCGGGAATAGTGATTATAGCATATGTTCTTGCTGTAAGAATGAGATACAAGTTACAATACGTAGGTATCCTGGCACTTTTTGCAGGTATATTCGCTATTGATTACGGTTATCAGGGGTATTTGCTTAATATGACATCCAACCCTCTCGGAATGTTCCTTATGTATATTGCATATGGAGCCGTTGGTATTCTGTCATTCCCAGTCACACTGATAGTTGATACTGTTCCCGGAAGCAAAGAAAAATTCTGGAAAGGATGGATGGTACTGCTTGTAATGTTCTGGTTGGCACTCCTTGGAGCAATTGTTGCATCCGCTTACATCGGAATGACCGCAATCCCTCAGCATCTTCTCAAGGCACCATAATTTTTCCAAAAAAATATATACAATTTTTCCCTTTTTTTCTTTTTTTCTCAGTAAAATGTAGTTATTCCAACTTCCATAAAATAGATTAACTTTTGAGCATATCTCATCGAATCAAAAATATTCCAACGGAGGTTGATTCAATTGATAAATATCAATAAATTAAGAAAAGTTTATTCTGATCATAATGTCGCACTGAAGGATATCAGTGCTGAAATGTCTTCCAAAATTACCACAATAATAGGTAGAAATGGAGCCGGAAAAACAACGCTCCTTAGAATTTTATCAACACAACTCATGCCCACATCGGGAAAAGCTACAATTTTCGGTCTGGATGTCGTTCATGATGCAAGGGAAGTGAGAAAAAGAATTGTCAGCATACCGCAGGAAGCTTCTCCTATGGGAATTCTGACCCCTTTTGAACAGGTATCAATGTATCTCGTCGGGAGAGGTTTCTCAAGGAATGATGCAAGGAAAGCTGCTCTTGATGCATTGGATGCTGTTGGCCTCCACAATGCAAGAAACAATCCTGCAGACACACTTTCAGGAGGAATGAAAAGGAAATGCTTTGTTGCAATGGCACTAGCTGCAAATTCGGATGTTGTTTTCCTCGATGAGCCAACAACTGGTCTTGATCCTATCTCACGCCTTGAAGTTTGGTCAGCGATTAAGAAACTTGCAGGAAATGTAGTCCTTACAACTCACTACATGGAAGAGGCTGAAACGCTTTCCAAGGAGGTCTTTCTTGTTGAATCTGGAGAAATAATAGATAGGGGAACAGTCAAATCACTGCTCAAGGAGTTCGGTGATAAGGTGAGGATTGAAAGCTACAAGAAAATGGACAATGCGTTCAGGGTTGGAACCGTTTACATCAAGTATGTTCCAAAGGAACAAGCTCCAGAATTTCTGTCCGAGGGGGACAATATAAGGAAAATATCACTTGACGATCTCTTCATTATGAGGGGTGTTGCCATTGAATCTTAGGTTCGTATTAACTTTTGCCTGGTACTATGGATTCAAGGTAATCAAGAGAGGGCCTTCGTATGTTGTTGCCTCTCTTACAACTCCACTAACATTGCTTTTCGTTGTATACATATTGACATCCGGGACACTTGTCAAATATGCGGTTGTGGGCGGAATGATAACGCTTGTTGCTTCCATAGGGCTGCAGAGTGCTGGGGATGCTACGTTTCTTCGGCTCCAATTGAGGTTGCAGGATCTATACGTTGCAAGCAGGGTTTCCCCAACAGATTATATGCTAGCTTTGACACTGAGTTTCCTGGCGTTTTCTGTTCCTGGAATCCTGGTTTATATCACCCTTGGCATTGCATATCACCTGTATACTATTCTTGATTCGCTGATAATGCTTCTTCTCATTCTCTTATTAATATTGTCGACCTCGGCTATATCATTCATAATTTCAAGCATGGTCAAACATGTGAGGAATGTTTGGGGCATTGTGTCTGTGCTGTCAATAATAATGACGGTAATACCTCCAACATTTTACCCATATACTGATATCATGTCAAGAAGCGGAGGAGATATGCTGATTTATTTAATGTCCCTGTCGCCGGCCACACCGGCTGCAATAATTGCACAGTTTGCCTTTGGACTCCAACCAATAGTTTACAGTACCCTTTACACAATGATTGGCATTCTCCTTGTGGAAACGGTCGTATACCTCACCATAGCAAGATTCCTGACAAGATGGAGAGAAAACTGAGCGCAGGATTAAAATCAAATGCTTCTGTTAACTCGAGAAAATTCAACATCTTTGAAATTTTGTAAGGGATTCGTGCATCCGCGTTAATAGTTCCAGAAAATTCAAGAAAAAATTCCATCTAATGAGAAACGAGGATAAAGCAAATATGGCATCATGTGCATAATAGAACCTAGCGCTCATGGAATATATTTATATAATATTAGCTTTAAATACTGGCCATGGCTACATATTGGTGTTAAAAATATATTTTTCTAACATAAAATTCTTAGCGGTGCTTGTGATTTTTGTTGCACTGCTGATGTTGCTTGTATCGTTTGCCCCTCAGCAAAGCAATTTGCCGCCTTCTTCTGCTAATGCTCCCCAGAGCAGCGTGCAGTATTCCTCAATACATCCTATGAAGGCTTCAACGGCATATTATGTCAACTTCACCCAGACTGGGTTCTCTAATCATAGTGCGAATGCTGCAAACATGTGGGAATGGACCATTACAATAAATTCCGCTACCTATTTATCTGAGGGTTCATCGCAATCATTCCTTTTCTATAATGGAACATTTACTTTTACTGTCGGTTATTATAACACACCTTACTCATACTCAATGAACCCTCCAAGCGGAGCTGTCTACGTCAATGGCAATACCGGAGGAATACAAATCAACATAACTTTTTCAAACACTTCAATAAAGCCCACTACAAGTTATGATGCAAATTTCACCGTTACAAACATGCCCAGTGTGATTCCTAATACGACATGGAACTATGCCGTAACACTGAATGGCGTTAATGTTGTGTATAGCAAAACTCAAACGACAAGCGGAACAAACACCAGTTTCACTGGATTGAAAGCAGGAAATTACGATTTCACTATCAGCGGATTCCCAATTGGAACCTCCCTTTCACCTAATAGCGGTTCCCTGACCATCAGCAAGAATACAACTGTGGATCTCAAGGTTACACTGCTGAAAAATTATAAATTGAGTTTTGATTCATCAGGATTAAGCCCCTCCCAATCCTTCAGCGTTACAATTGCAGTAGGAAATGGAGCTTCTACCTCTGTCTTGGAGAATAATAAGTCTTACCCCTCAATGAGTTATGTTGATTTTAACCTCCCGAATGGCACCTATTATTTCACGATTTCGTCCTCCTCAAATGGCTTTTCTCCAGCTCCATCAAGAGGTACTATCATGATTAGTGGCGGGAATATTGCAATCAATGTCGCATTTTCTAATTCCTCATTTTATTACCTGGTAACTTTCCATGTTACCAATGTTCCCACAACCCTTTTAAATTATGAATTTGGATTCGATGTGGAAATCAATAGTTATGCTTACAGCCTTCAAAATTATGGAACAACTATTTCCTTCTCTCTTGAGAACGGATCTTATACGTTTGCAGATTATTTTAGCCCAAGTATACCTGCAACCACTACGGCAGGATTATCACCGTCCAGCGGGACATTTTCAATTCAGGGGAAAAATGTTTTGATTAACCTGACCATTCTGCCACCGGAGCCTGTATACAACGTTAAGTTTATTGAGACTGGAATCCCGTCGGGGCAGTTTTTTTCAGTTAACGTTAATGGAATTATAAATGATACCGCCGTCTCACCGACTAGCAATTACGTAGAATTCACTCTTCCAGATGGTTGTTATCTTTACACGTTTGGTGCTATCAATGGATTGAGCGCGACCCCCTTTAGCGGAACGGTGAATGTGGATAGTGGGCCTGTAACGATTCCAGTCTCTTTCAATCCTGCCTACTACTTGAATTTTACTTTGCCATCCATTCCGTCGAACGCACCGAACAGTGGATTCTCATGGACTGTGAAGCTGGTAAATGACGTTAATGGAGGTACCATAACGCAATCATCTCATACGAATAAGATTTCATTCTCCTCAATCCAAAATGGCGCTTATTCATATTCAGCCTACTCCTATGGAATATTTAGCCTTTCTAAGCCCTCAGGATCAGTGAATGTGAATGGATCTGACGTGAATGTCAACATAAATATTACAACACAGAAAATGTATCCAGTCATATTCAGTGAAAAAGGATTGATTTCCGGAACCCTATGGGGTGTCGTGATAGATAGTGGTTTAATATATCCATCCAGTGACGTTATACCACCCCAATATTTTACAAGTGTAAAATCCCCCTTGGCATATACATTCACGTTGACCAATGGAACATATTCAATGCAGGGTTTCGTGGAAGGCGTTGGTAATGTGATAAAGTTCACCGCCCCTATCTCGATAACAGTCAACGGAAAGACCATCAATGATACAATTGCATTTACAAATTCGACAACTCCATCCAGTTCCAGTTCCGGGTATTTTATTGAAAGTGCCATTGGCGTTGCCGGCGGATTCCTTGTGGGAGCAGGAGTTGTAGCAACATATTCACGTTTCAGGAAGAAACAAGCTACGACTCCACAAAAAACCAAATAAATTATTTTTTCCAAATTTCCATTTTATCTTATTTCTGTAATCGTTTATCTTGGGTTGAGGCTCGATAGAGATATTGTTGGAGTAATTCCCCTTACAGTAGACTTTGAAGATTGATGTTCTTTCTCAAAAATTGGGAGAGGAGACTGCGGTTATAGAAAACCGGCAACGATTAGTGGCAATAGAACCGTTGCATCGCCATATACATTTACGAATTCAGCGTCAGGTTTTACTTTTTTCCATGAAATGGCTTCCTCAAGCTTTGCTCCGGATAGTGACCCGTCATATTCCTGTGCGGTAGTTATGTATATAGCATAGTCTAACCCTCCTCTAAACTGATTCCACCAGATCGTATGATGCTTTGATATTCCCCCTCCAATCATGATTGCACCCGCCTTGTCTGAGGTGAAAACAATGTCTGAAATAAGGTGCTGATCCTTGAGGATATCAAGCTGAAAATCACTATGCGTTTCATAGAATGACCAGAATTGCGATCCCACTGAACCGTCAGGTATGCCTGGTATGAATATGGGGATGTTCTTCTCTGCTGCGGCAGCGAGAATTGAATCAGTGTTTCCCAATTTCTTGCCAATTCTTGACAGGATTTCAGATGGAGCCCATGATTTCTTTTCTGAATAGAGCGATTCCAGATGTTTCATCATGAATTCTTCAATAAGCGAACCATAGCTTTCGTCAGGAACAAATACGCTTCCTAACCTGTTTATCCCCATATCCTTCAATTTGCGGTCGTCATACTCAAAGGTACCGCAATAGTAGTCTGAAAGTGTTCTGGCAATATCGTGATCAATCGTTCCTGTTGTTGTTATGATTACATCAACAATTCCCTTCTTGATCATGTCGATGATGACGCCTCTTGTTCCGGTTGAAATAATATCAGCCGGGAAAGACAGGAAAGTAGTGTTTTGTTCTTTAACGATCTTTTCCATTATGGTGTGCGCCACGGCTATTTTTGACGATGTGAAACCACCGGATGCCTCACATTGCAAGATGAAATCGGATATTGTGGTTTTTCCATTAATCCTTAAATCCTTTACCCTGTTGGTGAGAAGTTCCTTTCTCTTTTGAGCCATAGAGGATTATACCGATAACAAATAGTAAAGTTTCCATTTCCGGCAAAAAATGGAATAACATGGTTTATATCTTGTTTCCATATTATCGAAATCGATATATGAGTTACGGAGAATATTTTGACAGCACTCTCTTTATACTTTCTTTAAAGCCAATGAATGGTTATGAACTGTCAAGAAGAATCAAGTGGGATGGAACAACCGTCTCTGGTGGAACAATTCGTCCTCTTCTGAAAGCACTGGAGAGAGAGGATATGGTCAGGCATGAAAGCATCGGCAAATCCAAGATTTATTCTCTAACAGAAAAGGGGCAGAACTATGTGAAGAATCTCCGCGAGTTCAGGGAAAACATCAGGAACAAGATGCTCGCTACCTCAATGAACAGGGACATTCTCTTCCCTGAAATACTCACTGATCTCGAAGACTCAAGGATTCTTAATGAAGCCATAGACCAGGTTGCCGATATTATTGTGGAGATAGTGAAATCCGCGTTTATACTGACGAAGAAGAACCGAAAAGATAGAATCGACAGGTTCAGGGCCGATATCCATGGACTTATAGGCGAAATGAAAACGGAGAGGCATGATAGAAACTCTGAGAAGGTGTGATTCAATTGGACATTATGTTAATTGATTTGATAATTCTCTGGATCCATGTGTTTACCGCCATATTCTTTGTTGGGGGTTCTTTCTTTATATGGCTGGTTGTTTATCCGGCATCGTTCAAAATAACAGATGATGAGAAGTTAAGGACAAAGATTGTAGGGCGCATAGGGAAGGAATTTGCTGCCTTTACCAATGTCTCTATTATCATACTTATACTGACAGGACTTTACAATGCCACCTGGTACCTTGGGAATGATTTCACATACGACCTTTTGAATACCGAAAGCGGCCAGATTCTTCTCGTGAAAGGAATTTTTGTGGTCGCAATGGTGTTGCTAATGTATGGCAACAACATTTATCATGGGAAGAGGATAATGAAAATGTCACAGGAAGGAGACCTTGAGGGCCTGAAGAGATTGCGGAAAACATCACACCTGCTTTCATACATCACACTTGCGTTGATGATGATAATAACGATTCTTGCAGTAGCACTTGGATTCTATTGAACCAGGTCCGAAAGAGTAATCTTTTTGTTTTTTCCTATTAGCACGTAGTCCTCTTCAGCCATCATCTCTCCATCCATGCAGGTCTCCTTGCCTTTACATGTAATATTAACCCATTTTCCTTTATAAAATACCTTTTCGTCTGGATTCCCGAAAATAAATATTCTCTCTCCTGCAATCATAATGGTATCTTGTTTCTGAAATAGCGGAATTTCTCCAGAATACCTGAATGTGTCATCACCTTCATACTCCTTTGCGTTTTCATAGCAGTACCACTTACCCGGAGGAAGAGTGATATTCCTTTCCATGAATCCTTCGCTCAGTATTGGAGCGAGAAGAAGTTCCTTCCCTACCATATATTCGTCGCTTACGGTGAACAATGATTCTACCTCTGGATAATTAAAGGCTAATGGCCTGATAATTGGTGATCCCGTTTCGCTTGCGAGAATGCTTTTCCAGTATAGGTGCGGCACGACTGCGTGCCGTAAAGCAAGAATTTCCCTGAATTTATCCTTGAAATCCCTGGTGAATATGAATAATTCCTGGTCATTCCCGGTCTTTGACTTGTGGTTTCTGTATACCGGGAAGAATAATGCCATCTGGTAGAACCTCAACAGAAGCTCTGGTGAAGTATAACCAGAAAATCCCCCAAGATCACATCCTACGTC
>JAJZKX010000019.1 GCA_021850745.1 Thermoplasmata archaeon | reverse complement strand
AGGGGGTTTCAACCATGAGGCATTCAGGAGAGGTTATTCAGAGGCTTACTCAAGACTGAAAGAATCAGTTGGGGAGACCGTTGCAATTCTCCTTCCTGGAATTATTGAAAACGAGGAATTTGAGGCAGTCTACATACTGAAGGTAAGCCATTACTATTTTGACAGGTTCCAGGGCGAGAAGACAACATTCCCTGATCTTAAGGTGCAGCTTGTTACAGACAAGGGCCAGGAAATTGTCGAAAAGGCGGAAAGAGTTGCAGAGGCAACTAATTTTACCAGGGACATCGCAAACATGCCTCCCTCTAGGGGAACCCCTTCCCTGTTTGAGAAGATGGCAAGGGAGCTTCCTGGAGTTGAAGTGACAGCTTTTGGCCGCGAGGATTTCATCAACTTAGGCATGGGTGGGCTGGAAGGCGTATCCAGAGCTGCAACTGAGCCAGGCAAGCTGGTGATAATGGAATATGGGCCAAAGGAAAAGAAGCCCCTTTTACTGGTGGGGAAGGGAATTACGTTCGACAGTGGAGGGATCTCAATCAAGCCCTCTGAGGCCATGGACGAAATGAAGTTTGACAAGTGCGGGGCATCCGCTGTGCTTGGAATAATGAAGCTTGCATCGGACCTGAAGCTTGACAGGCACATCATTGGAATGATGCCCCTGACCGAGAACCTCCCTGGGGGAAATGCATACAAGCCGGGGGACATCCTGAAGCACTACAACGGGAAGACCTCTGAAATTCTTTCCACAGATGCTGAAGGTAGGCTGGTTCTTGCGGACGCACTCTCATACGGTGTGGAAAAATATGATCCCTATGCGGTCATCGATTTTGCGACCCTAACTGGTGCCTGCGTCGTTGCCCTGGGCAACAACATTGCGGGCCTCATGGGCACAGATGATAATCTCAAAAACCAGATAAAGAAAGCGTCGTCGAAGACATGGGAAAGGGTCTGGGAGTTGCCCATTGACCAGGATTTCATGGACCAGATCAAGAGCGATGTCGCTGACATCAAGAATACCGGCGGAAGGCCTGGGGGCGCAGAGACTGCTGGGGCATTCCTGAGGCACTTTGTGGGAGAGAAGCCCTGGGTTCACCTTGACATTGCTGGAGTTGCATGGACCCAGGCAAAAACCGTGAAAACACCGTACCTACCGCACGGGGCAACAGGATTCGGAGTCAGGCTGATTTACCAGTACCTGGCTGAAAACTGATTACTCTCCGCCTGTGAAGGTATATTCGATCTCCTTCCCCATTTTTATGTAATTGTAGATGGCGGCGCCGGTGTCGCTTGCTATTTTTATTCTCACAATGCCTTTACTCGAACTTTTCGCCTGCAGGATGAGAATGTTGTCAACATAGAATTTCACGTCTCGGTTTGCCTCTCCAACTGAAAGGTAGATGATCCTGTTCTTGATATCAATATTGGCCTTTTCCCTGACGCTTCCCTCGCTCTCGCCCAAAGGTTCGACGTCTATATGCAAACCGTATTTCTTTTCAAGCTCATTTACCACGGCACCCTTCTTCCCTATGACCCTTGGAAGGTTTTCCTCGGCGACCTGTATCTGCACCCTCCCTTCACCAATCATCTTGACTGCAACCTTCTTTGTCCCAAGCATCTTCCTAATGTCCTGGAGGATGCGCTCCTCTGCAAACTTGTGCAACGAGCTCTTCTTCTGTTCCTTTGCAACCGGGACCACCACAATCTGTTCCCCGAAGGTGTATATCTCATAAACTGTGGTTCCAGTCTGGAAATCCTTCACTTCTATGACCGGCCTCGCAAGATCCTCTTCCCTCATGCCGCTTGGTACCTTGACCGAATACATTGTGGTCAGGACCTTCCCGACGAATCCCTTCTCTATGAATATGACAGTGTCAACTATCTGGGGGATAAGCCCAAGCTCAATCCTGCCAATGAACCTCTGGATTGCGTCTATCGCCCTTGTTGCATGGACAACGCCAACCATGCCAACTCCTGCAAGCCTGAGGTCGGAATAAACCTTGAAGTCTGATGTAACCCTCATTTCGTCAAAAACTGTGTAGTCCTCCCTGACGAGAAGAAGGATGTCCCCGGTTCTTTCCATGGAACCCTCGAGGCCTGTATACTGAGTTATGTCCTTGCTCACCTGAAGGTCCCTCGGCTTCTCCATGGTCTTTACGATGTTTCCCTTGGCGCTCAGGTATTCAGCAAGTGCCTGAACAAATGTGCTCTTCCCCGCTCCAGGTGCTCCTGCAACGAGTATGCCGCTTGCCTGGTCTCCCAGCCTGGCGAGCAGTTCCGGCTCGAGGCTGTATTCCTCTATCTTCAGCTTTGCAATGGGCCTCACCGCCGTGATTTCGATATCATCTGAAAAGGGCGGCCTCGTGATGACTATCCTGATATTCTTCAGCTGAACAACGGTGGCACCGTGTGCATCCATTTCGATGAATGAGTCATCTTCGTTTCTTCCTCTAAGGACAATATGTGTTCCTATGTCCTGAACCTCATCCCTGGAGATTGTATAGTTGAGCTTTTCATAATGGACATCCCCGGGGTGTCCCTTCTTCACAATCGGCCTCATGTTTGCCTTCAGGTGCACTGATGTGGTCAGTTCATCAAAAAACTCCTCTATATTCTTAGGCTCCTTCCTGAGAGGCTCAAGGTATTCCACTTTTATGCCCTTAATTAACGCGATATCCTTCTGTATCCTGTCCCCAGTAACAAGGGTCGCATCATTCTCAAGTGCAACAGACCTTATGATGTCATCAATTTCCCCGGCTTTACCTTTCTTGATCTGCCACTCCTGGGGCCTCCTTCCGAAGACCTCAATATAGATTCTACCCTCCCTCTCAAGTCCCCTGAGTTTCTTGAGCTCTTCCAGGGCGGCAAAACCTATTGACCTCCCCTCATTGGCCTGGTGCTCCACTTCAGAAATCATGGCTTCAGCAAGAATTACCCTGCATTCCGCCTGGGATTCAATGAACGAAGTGAACCGGCCGTCAATTATTACAGAAGTGTCTGGAACGTAATCCACAATTTGAAAGACCTCCACCTTATATAATCAGATCGCCTTTTCAGGGAGTGATATTTTCTCTGCTCCAGAAGGACACAGGGATGGAAGTCCTGAGGGCACTGATGAGGTTCTTCACGTCCAACGATCTGGAAGGATGCGCAATGGCTTATTCTGGCGGCCTTGACAGTTCAGTTCTTCTTGCCCTGGGCCCTAAGTCTGTTGTTCCTTACACGCTGGGCGAACAGGGATCAAGGGATTTTTCAAATTCATTGGATGGGGCCGCGAGACTTGGGTTCAGCCCGGTATTCGTGCCTATCAGCTCGGTGGACCTGGTGAGGTATGTTGAACTGGTAAGAAGCATTGACCACAGCATAAAGAAAAAGGACCTGGGGTATGAAGTTGTACTGGCAATACTCCTTGACCATATCAGTGAAGTGAAGGTCATTACAGGGCAGGGTGCAGATGAGATATTCTATGGTTACAGCATTTTCAGTGAAAATCCGAATATGGACAACAGCCTTCATATGAAGAAGCTTTACCAGGAAACCCTTCCAAGGGAGCAGGCAATTGCGGAACATTACGGGAAGAAGCTCATAACCCCTTACCTTTCCAGTGGCATAGTGGAAATCATGGAAAATATAGGTAGGGAAGAAAATTTTGCAGGCGGCTTCAACAAGGCAATTCTCCGCTCCGCAGGAATGGAGGCTGGTATGCCACAGGACATTGTGGAGAGGAGGAAAACAGCAGCCCAGTATGGGTCAGGCCTCATGAAAAAGCTCAAATCGCTGCCTATTTGGAGCAATTTGCCACAATAAGGAATTTTGATTGCCCTCTTGATACGGGAATTATTTATAGAATCATTAAATAGCCAGAAAACCTGAAATTGCAGTGATAACATGGCTTACATAGGTATTATCGGAGGAAGCGGGCTCTACAATCTACTTGAAAATCCTGAATCGCTGGACATTGAGACACCATTTGGCAAACCATCCGGAGTAGTCGAGGTGGGCAAGATCAACAACGTCGAAGTGGCTTTTCTCCCAAGGCACGGTAAGAAGCACACAATACCTCCGCACAAGGTAAACTACAGAGCCAACATTTGGGCTCTTGACAGCATAGGGGTGAAGAGGATACTTGCAGTGAATGCAGTAGGTTCACTGAAGGAACACCTCGCTCCAGGCACCATTGTAATACCTGACCAGTTCATAGACTACACAAGGAGGAGGGAACTCACCTTCTATGACGGGCCAGAAGTTTATCACATTTCTGCAGCAGACCCATTCTGCCCGCACATGAATCAAGCACTCAACGACACAGCCAGCAAGATAACAAAGGATGTCCACCTAGGGGGAACCTATGTTACAGTTGAGGGACCAAGATTTTCCACACGGGCAGAATCCATGATGTTCAGGCAGTTTGCGGACATAATAGGAATGACACTTGTTCCGGAAGTAAACCTTGCAGATGAGAAATCAATGTGCTATTCCGTAGTAGCAACAGTTACCGACTATGATGTATGGGCAGACAAGCCAGTAGAGGCTGCAGAAGTTTTCAAGACCATGAAGGAGAATGAGGATAAGGTAACAAAGCTCATCAGGAATGCCCTTCCACTTATAAGCAAGGAAAGGGAATGCCACTGCAAAGACAGGCTTAACGATGCAAAAGCATGAGGAAATAGAATGAAAATCAAATTTTTAGGCGGAGCCGAGGAAGTCGGCAGGCTTGCAATAAAGATACACGAAGGCAATACAAACATAATGGTGGATTACGGCGTAATACCGGAGAAACCCCCAGAATACCCTCTCCCATATGAGAAAGTTGAGGGTATTTTTGTCACTCACGCACACCTTGACCATATCGGCGGGCTGCCGATGTGTTTCCAGTCCCACAGGCCGGATCTCTACGCTACGACACTTACAGCAAGCAGCATGAGGCCAATGCTTGAGGACTCAATCAAGATCATGGACATAGAGGGTTATCCAAAAAGGTTTGCAAGGGACGACATAAATACCCTTTATGAGATGGTCCTGACTTCACGCTATGGCGATACAACCCAGCTGGGCGAAATGACAGCGACACCATACTCTGCGGGCCATATACCTGGTTCTTCAATGTGGAAATTCGAGAACAACATGGATCTTCTGGTTACCGGGGACCTTTATACAGGAGACACTTACCTCCTGAATGGCGCAAAGCCCATAAAGTCACAGAACCTGGTTATAGAAAGCACCTATGCCGGCAAACACCATGAGGACAGGCAGCAGGTAATCAACAGGTTTAGGGAACGAGTCAGGGAGGTTGTGGACAACGGAGGAAAAGTCATCCTTCCTGCATTTGCAATGGGGAGGACACAGGAACTTCTCATGATCCTTGCCACAATGGACCTGAAGGTTGCTTCAGACGGGATGGGTAACACAATCACAAACATCTACCTGGACACCCCAGGAGGATTTCTGAGGTCCAGATCGGAACTCAAGAGGGCAGTGGGGAGAACAAGGCAGATCAGGAACAACAGAATGAGGGCAGCCGCCCTTGAAGAGAACGATGTCATTGTGACAACTTCAGGAATGATGGATGGCGGGCCCGTACTGAGATATGTTCAAGAACTTGCGAATGATCCCAAGAGTGCCATTTTCCTGACAGGCTACCAGGTTGAGGGAACTAACGGAAGAAGCCTTATCGAGACTGGTGTCCTTAATATCGCAGGCGCTCCAGTGAAGCCAAGCATGCAGCTTGAATTCTTCGATATGTCAGCGCATGCCGGCCACGATGATCTTGTTTCATTCATCAAGCAGGTTGATCCTGAGAGGGTTATCCTTTGCCATGGAGAACAGAGGGAAAAGCTCCTGGAATCACTGCCTGACTATGAGGTCATACTGCCCATGAATGGCCAGGAATTCGAATTTTGAACCTGATCCAGAAGCCCTTTCACAGGGCTTAAAACTCTAATTTTCCCGAAACACAGCGATAGGTTTTTTTGCGTCCAGTGTGCAGGGGACATGCCAAATATACCTATATACAATTGAAATACCAGAAACATGGAAGAGCTTCTGTCTGTGAAAAATATTCATATGGAATATGCAACAGGCAAGAGCAAGCTTGTTTCCATACAGGACGTTTCTTTCACAATCCACAACAATGAGTTTGTATCACTTATCGGCCCATCTGGGTGCGGAAAGTCCACAATCCTCAAAATGGTGCTTGGGCTGATAAAGCCGACTTCGGGTTCTGTACTTCTCGGGGGAGCGCCACTTATCGAGAACACCAGCCGCACTTCAGTGGTGTTCCAGAATTCCGCCCTGTTTCCATGGCTGGATGTTCAGAAGAATGTGGAGATAGTTCTCGAGCCAATAATACGAGACAAGGATCTACGCAGGGAAACTGCACTGAAATACATCAAGATGGTGGGAATTGATGGGTTTGAGAGTGCTTACCCAAGGGAACTCTCGGGCGGGATGAAGCAGCGTGTATCCATTGCCAGGGCAATATCAACTTCACCTGACCTCCTGCTGCTTGACGAGCCATTCGCAGGGCTGGACGTATTCTCTGCTCAGGCATTGAGGGAAGAGCTCCTTGATCTGTGGCTGCCGCCAGACATTCCGCCCCATGCTGTTCTTCTCGTAACACATAATGTAGATGAAGCGGTTCAGATGAGCGACAAGATCGTCATCCTTAGCAAGCGGCCGAGTACAGTGATAGCAGAAAGGCCCATTGTGCTTCAAAGGCCAAGGAACACCAGAAGCGACGAATTCTACCAGACAGTGGACGAGATCATCAGGACAATGTCGCCTTGATTAAGGTATGGCAACTCCAAGTGCAATGAATGCATTAATGAAGTATTGGATGGCAAATCCTGCCACCAGCAGCCCAAATATCCGTGTGAGTGCCTTAAGGACCTTTTCGCCCATTATTCTTGTAATCCTGGCGGAATAGATGAAGAACACGTAGATGATGAGCATCACAATGACAATCGAGGCTAGGGTGAAGATGTCATTGAGGTAATTCGTAAGGAAGCTCCCCTTTATGAGAATTATGACGAGTGAGATTGCACCGGGGCCTGCTATGAACGGGGTTGCAAAAGGCACGATCCCAAGATCGGACTCGGTCTGTCCTCCTCCCATGGATTTGGGCCTGTCTCCTTCACGGACCATTTCAATACCCATGATCAGGAGAATGATGCCTCCTGCAATTTCCAGCGCCTCGATTGAAATACCAAAGAAATATAGGATATATGATCCTAAGATTGCAAAGAAAACCAGTATCAGGCCCCCATAAAGGGTAGCATCCACAGTAATTGTCCTTCTTGTTTTCACGTCTGTGCTCGCGGTCATGGCAATAAACAGGACCAGTGAGCCGAAGGGATCTATGACAACGAACAGCCGTATGAATATGTTAAGAAACTCCAGCTCTGGTGTTGCCATGTAATTCCCTACCGCATGATCTTTGGGAATAAGAGACCTCGCATTAGAACATGGTGCGCCGTGTTGCCTGATTTACGTTCCATGCGCTCCAAGAAAGACTTAAATTGAATCTGCTCAAGTATTTTATAAATTAAATCGATGCGCTTTTATGCAATTCGATCTGGCAATCATGCTTGCGGCCATGGGCATAACGCTTCTGGAGATGTCTGAGGCATCTGCCATGGGCATGGCGCTTTATGCGGACTCTAGGAGGATTGCAGCCTATGGGGCTGTTATCCTGGGTGTATTCACAGTTCTGATTCCAACTGTCGTTGCTGGGAATTATATTGCACTCCTGCCAATCACATACGTCAGGCTGGCATCGGCGACCCTCCTTCTTTACTTCGGGTTAAGGCTTATCAGGAGTGCACGCAGGTCATTCAAGTTCCAGAGAATGGGGCCCCCAAAAGGCGGAGGCAAGCATGATGAAGCCGAGAAAGGGATAATGTTGACAGGTTACTCTGTCGGAGTGGTCGAGGCTTTCGAGGCTGCAATTGTCCTCATTGCCCTGTTCCCGCAGAATTTTGACTCCACAGGCATTGGAGTTATCGCTGGGGGGATTCTTGTTGTAATTGCTGCATACACACTCAGGGCGCAGATTAGAAAGGTCAAGCAGGCGACCGTCAAGACAGCAGTGTCATCCCTCCTGCTGAGCTTCGCACTCTTCTGGTACATAGAGACTGTGTATGCACTGAATGACATTTTCCTCATACCAATGTTTGTGGTGTTCTACATTACTGTATTCGGAGTTGCAACGAGAGGCATACCACGCAGGAAAATCGAAGCAGTAGAAGCAGAATCCTCATGAGATTTCCCGGATTATATGCATCTTTTTCTCCTATGCAACATTCTCCCCATATTCAATTACAGATCCCAGCACTTTATTTAGCAGTTGAAATTGTAGGGGCCAGGCCTCTGTTGAATTCCAGTCAGTTGCGTCTTTTCAGGTAATATTTGAAACCAGCGAACTGCACTTCCTCCAGCGCTCCCCTTTCCTCCAGCGTTTCTATTGCCTCCCATTTCAGGCCGGCTTTTTTCAGTATTTTCTCCATTGCATCCTCTCTGATTGGATGCACAGATGCAATTGCAATTATGTCTTCTTCAGGCCTTCCGGTTATTGCGAATTCAGTACCCTCGAACTCGGTGAGAAGTTCAACGTTTCTGATTCTTTCACTGAATATGCCATATGCGGCAGTCAGAGCAGCCAGCTTTGGGGGTTTTACCCAGATTTCTGCAGGCGGTCTTGTAGGGGCCGAAATATATGCTTTTGACAAGTTAATGCCTTGCAGGTAGTCTGCGGTCTTTTCAAGTTCATTACTGGCATCTTTTATTCCTGAAACCAGCATAGTCTCAGTTGTGAGTATACCTCGGAATAGCTTGCTGAAACGGAATATCCCATCAAGTATTTCCTGGAGCTTCAACGATGGATCAGGCCTGTTAATGCTTCTCCATGTTTCAATTGTAACAGAATCTACTTTAAGTGAGAGCCAGTCTGCCTCCATCAGGTCTGCCTGTACATCTTTCCGCCATATCAAGGAGGCATTGGATATTACAGCAATCCTGATTCCAAACTCCTTAAGTGACAATATCTCCTTGCCAAGGTTCACATCAAGGGTTGGCTCCCCATCAGGAACAAAGGTTATGTAATCAATCTTTTCGCCTATGTCCTCTGAGGCTCTTATTCTCCCTGCTGCCTCATCTGCAAGGTCGGTTGGATCGTGGAAGGCAACTCTGGCATTCGTAACATCAATCGTTCTACCCAACTGGCAGTAAACGCAAGAGTAGCTGCACCTTTTTGGAGGAATATTGTTGATTCCGAGGCTTCTTCCTAACCTTCTTGATGGAACCGGACCAAAAGTCAGACCATACAAAGCCGATGCCCTCGAAGAATGATCGCCCTGCGGGAGTAAGAGTATCCTCCTAAATATTCAGGTAAAATTATGAACGTTTCAGGCAAAACATATGAAACACTTATCAATCTTTTCGATTATCTGGCTTTTTGGCAAGCTTTTTAGCCTTAAGGGGAATCCGGATAAAATGAAGGTAATGATTCTTGGTATTGACGGCTATATTGGCTGGCCCCTTGCATTAAGGGAGTTGATGAAGGGAAACGAAGTCGTTGGAGTGGACAATTTCTTCACCCGCAAAAGGGTTAAGGAGGTAAACTCAGAGTCAGTCACCCCAATACCATCATTTCAGCAGAGGCTGAAAAAACTCAAGGAAAAAACCGGAAAGTCCATAACTTTCTACAGGGGAGACGTCGCCGACCCTAAGTTCTTCCTTGAAGTCATGAGGAGGGAAAAGCCAGATGCAATAGTACACCTGGCCGAACAGAGGTCCGCCCCTTATTCAATGAGGGGCCTCAGGCAGGCCACGGACACAATGGTCAAGAACATTGTGAGCACGCTCAATCTCATCTATGCGGTTAAGGATACAGTTCCCAATGCACACATCCTGAAGCTTGGCACAATGGGGGAATACGGCACACCCAACATAGACATACCAGAGGGATTCTTTGACATTGAATACAACGGAAGGAAAGATTTCCTGCCATTCCCCAAGCAGGCAGGATCCTGGTACCACTGGACCAAAGTCCATGACTCAAATAACCTCATGTTTGCGAACAGGCTCTGGAAGCTCAGGATCACAGATGTCATGCAGGGCGTTGTCTACGGGACAAGAACCAAGGAAATTGACCAGACAGGGCTTTTTTCAAGGTTCGACATAGACGAGGTATGGGGCACAGCACTGAACAGGTTCTGTGCACAAGCCACGGTTGGCCTTCCGATCACACCATATGGAAAGGGTGGCCAGACTAGGGGTTTCCTATCCCTCGAAGACAGCATTACCTGCCTGGACCTGGCACTTAGCAACCCGCCAAAGGAAGGGGAATACAGGGTGTTTAACCAGTTTGATGAGCATTATTCTGTCCGGGAACTGGCCAGCATGGTGCAGCAGGTTTATGCCGAGGCTTACAAGAAAACTCCGGAAATCAGGAGCGTCCCAAACCCCAGGCTCGAGGCTGAAGAGCACTATTACAATCCAGCTCACGAGAAGCTGGCAAAGCTTGGATACAGGAGGTCAAAGGAACTCAGGGACGAGGTAAAGATCATTTTCAGGGACCTCAGGACATACAGGAGAAGGATCGAGAAGCTGAAGGAAGTAATTAACCCCAGGACAATATGGAAGGACAGCCCTACGAAGTAATTTTTTCCCTTGCCTTCTCAAGGGTGGCCATGAGCACGTCCACATAGCTTTCTGCCTTCCCCACACTAATCCACTCTTTTCTTTCTATTATTTCCCCATGGGCCGGGATGCCTTTCTTAATGGCCCGGTCTATGGCAGGGGTAAGCTCTATGTTGCTTCCAGCAGAATATATCTCTCCAAAAATATCAGGAGGAAGCCTGTAAAGGGCGCAGAGGCCATATTTCGAAGGAGGATTCCTTGATTTCTCCACGACCCCCGTGATAACTGCCTCCCCATTTTCCATTCTCAGATCAGGGCATCCATAATTCTCGGGGTTTGGGACAGGCATCAGGGCGAGGAAAATGCATTTTCCAACCGCTGAAACCATCTTTTCTAGTATCTCTTCATTTAAGACGAGCCCATCTCCGGCATTCAGGATGAAATCATCCTGCCCAACAAAATCCCTTGCCATGAGCACCGCGTGTCCGTATCCCTTCTTTTCCTCTTGAAAAAGGATTGTTGTTTCAGGGAAATTTGTCCCAATATATTCCCTGGTCCATCTATCACTTGGATCGAGGACTACTGCAATATCATCTATGCCATTCCTGTAAAATCCTGTGATGATTACGTCAATGATTGGCCTCAGGACAAGGCGGTTGTCCCTGGCGTCGTAAACGGGGAGCATTTCTTTCCTGAATTTCCCGTCAAGCCCTGACCTGGTGCCAAGACCTGCCGCCGTTATCAACCCCTTCATGGGATGAAATTCACAGGGCTTTAATCTTATTTTCCTTCCCGGAACAAAATTCCATTCGAAATGAATATATGTTGTATAATCGATAACGTAGAAATGGCTTCATCTCCGGCTAAGTTTTTCACCCTCGACGATTTTGATCTTGAAGGGAAGAGGGTATACCTAAGGGTAGACATCAACTCGCCAATCAACCCCATTTCTGGCGAGGTAATGGGGCTCACGCGATTCATGTCCCACCTGGAAACAATACGGGAACTTCACAGCTCAAAACTTGTCATTGTGGGGCATCAGAGCAGGCCGGGCAAGGACGACTTCACCTCTCTGAAAACACATGCAGAACAGCTTGAGAAACTGACTGGTAGGCCAATCGAGTTCCTTGACTCACTCTTTGGCACTGAGGCAAGAAACAGCATAAGGCATATGGAGGACGGGAAGATCATAATGCTTGAAAATACCCGGTTCTACACTGAAGAGACAGACATAGACTCTATGGATGCCGACCTTGCTGAATCCACTCATTTTGTCAAGAACCTTAGTGAACTCTTCGACTACTATGTAATTGATGCGTTTCCAACCATTCACCGTGCACAGACCTCACTGGTCGGATTCAGGAGAATCCGGCCGAACATTGCAGGGAGGCTCATTGAACGGGAGGTTTCAATGATTGACAAATTCACATTTGGCAAAGACCATCCAAAGCTGGCGATACTTGCAGGCGCAAAGATTGATGACAGTGTCAATGTATCAAGCAGTTTCCTTAAAAATGGCACCGTTGACAGGATAATTGCTGGCGGTGTGGTTGCAAACGCTTTCCTCTGGGCAAAGGGAATTGACATAGGAAAAAAGAACCGGGAATTCATAATGAAGAATAACAAGAATCACGGGGAAATTATAGAGCAATGCCGGAAAATCCTGGAAAAATACCAGGAAAAGATCCTGCTTCCAGATGATTTCGTTCTCAACCCTGCAGGAAGGAACATCTCAGTAAAGGAAAAGGTGCCGGATGACCAGATTATGGCCGATATCGGGCTTAACAGTGCAGGGAGATTTGCTGAGGAAATAAGGCAGGCAAAAGCTATTTTCCTGAATGGCCCAATGGGCATGTACGAGATTGAGGAGTATTCCGTCGGCACAAGAGAGATCCTGGAAGCTGTCGCAGACTCCCATGGCCTCACCATCGCCGGGGGAGGGCACACCCTCAATGCTCTGGAAAAGATGAGGCTTATGGACAAGATATCACATGCATCAACCGGGGGAGGAGCATTGATAAGCTATTTATCAGGAGAAAGAATGCCAGTATTGCAAGCTCTAGAAGAGAGCATGAACATTTTCCAGGGTCAAAATTATGGAAAACGAAGGAAGAATTAACATTTCAGAGGAACTGAATTACCTCAGGTCACTGATGGAATCCCTAGATTCCCAGCTGTCTGTCCTTGTAAGGGGCATGGATGAAATCCGCAAGGCATACGCAGTGCTGAAGGAAGAGGGGCTGGCTGTATCAAAGGATGTCAGGATTTCAATCGGAGCCGGCATTTATGCAAAGGCAAAGATAAACCCATCTGACAAGCTTTTCGTACCAATCGGTTCAGATCTTTATGTGGAAGAGGGATCTCAGAAGAGCCTTTCAAGGCTTGACCAGAACATGAAAGAGCTCGACACATCCATTCAGAATGTGCAGGGCAGGAGATCCGAGATTTCCAGCAGGTACAACTCTCTGGTGGCAGTGTTGCAGCAGGCACAGGAACAGCAGAGGTCCAAGAGCTGAAATGTTTGAGTCCCTCAGGAAGAAGTTTGGGAAAGCCCTTCAGGAAGAAGACGGGCAGGAAATCAGGAAGACAGAAATAGAGAACAATATAAGGACAATTCTCCTTGAGTCCGATGTCTCATTTGAAACCGCAGAAAGAATAATCACTGAGCTGGAAGACTTTATCGCCAGAAGCAAGAAACGTGTCAGCATGACCGATGTCAGGGTGGCTGTAAAGGAGTCTGTAGAGTCCATACTTCAGGAAAATGAAGCAGGCACAGACATTCTCAATCCAGGAAAGAAACCCTATGTAATCCTATTCCTCGGAATAAATGGCACTGGGAAGACGACAACAGTGGCCAAGATTGCAAATTATCTCAAGTCAAACAACAGGAGGGTAGTTGTGGCAGCATCTGATACTTTCAGGGCCGGTGCAATCGAACAGTTGGGCATCCTATGCGACAGGATCGGGGTCCACCTCATAAAGCACGAGGCCGGAAGCGATCCTGCGTCAGTGGCATTCGACGCCATCGAGCATGCAAATGCAAGGAATCTTGACTACGTGCTCATCGATTCTGCCGGTAGAATGCAGACAAACAAGAACCTCCTGCAGGAAATGAAGAAAATGAAGAGGGTTGCAAAGCCCGATCTCACAGTACTGGTTTTGGATGCCATGATCGGCCAGGATGCTGTCCACCAGGCTGAGACTTTCAACAAGGAAACCCCATTTGATGCGGTCATACTTACAAAACTTGACACGGACGCAAGAGGGGGGGCAATACTCACCATATCAGACCAGTTGAAGAAGCCCATAATCTTTGTTGGCACCGGCCAGGAGATGGGAGACCTCCAGACATTCGATTACAAATGGTACCTTGACAGGATCATGCCTTAGGTTCAGTCGCCCGCTTCTGCCTCAAAATCATTTTCCTTAGAGTCGGCAACTTCCATGGAGTCAACAAACTCCGGCCCTTTGGGCATTTTCTTGAAATCATCGGATATTGGTTTCACATCGAATTTTATTCCCACTCTAGTGTTGAGCATCTCCAGGTTCTTCCTC
>JAJZKX010000018.1 GCA_021850745.1 Thermoplasmata archaeon | reverse complement strand
CGGGAACCCCTTCCAGGTTGAGGCGGGAATAGTTTTTGGAGGGGATCTCCCCTCCGATGAACAGGTGAAGATTGTCAGGTTCGTGAACAAGGTGCCCCTGCTGTTCCAGCAGGGAGCATGCGCCATTACAAAGGCAATAGCGGACATGGACTGGAGGCATTTCGGTCTCGACCAGAAACAGGGTTCCGGTATACCATTTGGCCCGATGATAGTGATGGTGCACATACTTGGTACGAAGATCCCCTACACCTCAGAATCAAAGGAGGCGATTGCGGGAGTCGGTGAACTATCTTCCGAGATAACCGCCGCGCTCCGCTACGTGGCAAGAGACGTCAGGAGATTCCTGAACAAGAAGGAGAAGCGGAAGCAGATCAACGAGAAATTCAAGCTGATCAGGGACCTGATACCATCTATCAGCGAGAAAGTTTCGGCTCTCATGGAGATGCCTGCCCCGCCGATCGACCCGGTGATCTCAAAAATAGCAAATGTTGTATTTGTCACCGAGGAATACAGGGTGGAAGAAGAAACGGCAGAGGTTAAGTGCACCGTTTACAACTATACCAGGGCTCCGCGTGCAATTGTGATATACCCGGATCCTCCTGTGGGCGAGGTGGACGGTTTGCAGAGCTATGATACAGGAACCATAGAACCTTCCCATTCGGCCACTTTTGAATACCGTGTGAAAGGGGTGTCGAAGAACTACGACGGTGCTGATTACTACTTTACAGGCATTGACCCGGTCTATGTGCAGGGGGCGGAGCCATTGCCTGCTGACTGGGGCATGGGCGGAGTAACGGTGGAAGAGGTGAGTGAGTGAAGGAAGTCAAGGAAGTGTTGAAAGAGAAAGTGCTCAGGAACGTTTATACTGCATTGGAAGAGGGTGAGATACCGTCCCTTTCACTTCCGTCAAGGAACAGGGATAACATAGTTCTTGACGAGAGGTTCATGGTATGGAAGTATGGCGACAATAGCGTTACTAGGTCTGCCAAGACTATTGATGGTGCCCAGTACATCCTCAAGAGTCTTTACGTCTCGGAATTCATAGAGGAAATGCTCAGGAATCACAAGACCTCTACCCTGAGGGAGATGTACTACATTTCTGAAGGCTGGGGGCCGGGGAAGTTCAATTCCCAGGACGAATCCGACATGACGGCGGAGGATCTGGAGGTCATCACGGCACTTCTCAGGGAGGACTTTGGCTTGAGACCTGAAGAGAATGGGGCGAGCGTTATCGGCGACGTTACTTTCGAGGAGAGGAACAGGAAGGGAGAATTCAAGAAGATCAACTGCAAGGATGACGTGGGGGATGGGGGGTACACCATACCTTACAGCGTGGAATCCGATAAACTGAGACTGAAGAGTTCCAACGCATCCTTCATTCTTGCGATGGAAACCGGAGGGATGTTCGACAGGCTTGTTGAGAATGGATTTGACGAGAGGCACAATGGTATCCTGGTCCACCTGAAGGGACAACCCGCGAGGAGCACAAGGAGGCTGCTCAAGAGAATGAATGAGGAACTCAATCTGCCAGTCTTCGTGTTCACTGACGGTGACCCATGGTCATTCAGGATATTCGCTTCAGTGGCATACGGTGCAATAAAGACTGCCCATATATCCAATTATCTTGCCGTTCCTACTGCCCAGTACATAGGAATAACTGCATCCGACATCCTGACTTACGACCTTCCCACGGACAAGTTGAGCGACAGGGACATACAGGCACTGAACTCTGAATTGAAGGATCCGAGATTCCAGACGGAATTCTGGAAGAGCGAGATTGAAACAATGCTTTCAATCAACAAGAAGGCTGAGCAACAGGCCCTCGCCAAATATGGACTGGATTACGTCACCGACAAATACCTTCCGGACAAGTTGTTTTCTGGAGGGGATCTGGAATAAAGATCTGGTTGTCCGTTGTGCAGATGGAATCAGGGCAGGACATCCAGCGAAATCTCGACGAGTCGCTTGCCATCCTGAATAATGTGGGCGACAGTTCAGGGATTGTTGTATTTCCAGAATACCAGGTGTATGTTCCTGATTTCAGGGGCAGGGTGCCGGAGGTTCCGGAATCCCTCATAACCGAGAAGTTTGGTCCATTGTCAAGGGGGAGACACCTTTATGTTAACTATCCTGAGCCATCAGGCGGCGAAAAGCCGTACAACACCTCAGTTATAATACACGACGGCCAGATAATTTCCAGATACAGGAAGATCCACCTCTATGATGCCGGGAAGAGCAGGGAAAGCGACTTCTATGCCCCGGGCAATACACTTCCAGGAAACACGAACATATCGGGTCAGAATGCCTCGATGCAGATATGCTATGACATACGGTTTCCGGAGGCCTGCAGGAACCTGCGACTTTCAGGGGCAAGGATAATCACCTATCAGGCAGGATGGTTTGCGGGAAGTGGAAAGCTTGCACAGTGGCAGAGTCTTGTCAGGGCGAGGGCCATAGAGAATGGCTGCTACGTTATTGCGGCAGCCCAGTGCGGTGAGAGATTTACGGGCCACAGCATGGTCGTGAACCCATACGGAGAAGTTATTGAGGAGATGAATAACGAACCTGGAATACTGGAAGTTGACATAGACACGGATTTACTGGGTAAGTATGACGCGGACTACCCGCTTATGCAGCAGAGGAATCCAGCTTCAGACCAAATCGATCATTAGCCTCATCAGTTTCCTCATTCCGGCGTAGTCTGCCAGTGAGTACCTGGCAGCAGTTTTCGAAGTCCCTATATGCACGGTTATGGCGTCAGGGTTCGCCCTGAATGCCTCCTCGTCAGTGATGTCATCACCGGCTATCAACGCAGGTCTTCCATTCCTCAGGCGAAAGATGGCGCTTCCCTTGTTTACGCCCGGGATCCTCAATTCAATCACGTTCTTTCCATAGTATGTCTCCATAGAGACTTCAAGTGCGATCTTCTCCACTTCACTGCTGAGTTCAGGGAATATGTTCTTCTCCATTGCTCCATAGTGGAAGAGGACTCCCCCTCTCTTGTCATACACCTTGAGCCCGGGAAACCTTGCTTCCAATTCCGCGGAACCCGACGTGATTCTTTCAGTGATGGATAGGTAACCGTCAAGTTTCCCGGAAAGATCGGTTAACTTGCCATTGCCGAAAAACAATGCACCGTGCATGGCAACGTAGGAATATGAATCCCCGAGGAATCCCATTATGCTCTCAAGCGTCCTGCCAGTCACGATCACCGTGTCAAACTTCTCAGCAAACTCCTTGAGGAGCCCCTTCAACTTGTCATCCGGGGCCGCCAGTTCAGGTCTCGGCATAATCGGGGTCAGCGTGCCGTCGTAGTCAAGGAAGATGATTGGATTGTCTCCCGATATCTCCCGGAAGGCATCTATTATCCAAGTTGCATCAGTGCTGCTCAACAACCCGGCCCCCCTCAGGAAAGGAAATCTTCCTGGCAAGGTCCCTTATCCTCCTTGACCACCACGCTGAGTCATGCCTGGAGACTTCCTTCTTCATCATTTCCAGCCTGACCCTTCGTTCTTCAGCCCCCATGTTCAACGCACTATGGATGGACTCTGCCAGCTCCAGCCTTGAATTCGGGTTTACCTTTATGGCACCGTTTAGCTGGGAAGCTGATCCTGCGAATTTGGAAATTATGAGCACACCGTCCCTCGAGCTTGCGATAAATTCCTTCGACACAAGGTTCAGGCCATCGAAAAGAGGGGTGATTAGCGCCACCTGGCTGAACCTGTAGAACGCAATGAGCAAGTTGTCGGAGAGTTTCTTGTTCATGTAGACAATGGGCACCCAGGATACTGACGAAAATCTACCATTGATTCTCCCTATGCTCATTTCCAGGTCCCTCTTGAAGGTCTGGTACTCCTTCACGTTTGTCCTGCTTGGGCTCACGGCCATGTAGTAGACAAATTTTCCAATCAGTTCAGGGTGAGTCTCAAGGAGGGTCTCAATTGCATTTGCCCTCTCTGTCAGTCCCTTTGTATAGTCCATCCTGTCAACCGAGAATATCGCCTTCTGGTCACCGGCAAAGGGTGACTTGTGTATTCCCTCAGACTTCTTCTGGTAGTAGGCATAATCAATTCCAAGGGGAATTGAAAAGGCCCTTCCTTTCATTGAATCATGGCTGCCAAGTATCTGATCCATGGAATCAAAGAAATTTCTAACGTAAAGCCCTGTGTGGAAAGTGACGAAGCTGCTGCTGCAAATGGACCTGAGGATCTCCTCAGACTCCGGCAACATCGAGAAGAATTCTCCTGTTACCCAGGGAATATGCCAGGTGAATATTATCCCGGCGTCAGGGAACTCCTTCCGGACCAGGCCTGGAAGAAGGGCCAGCTGGTAGTCATGAATCCAGACTGTGTCGCCTGGTCTGTATACTTTCTTGATCGCCTCAAGGAAATCCTGGTTTACCTTCCTGTATGTGAGAAAGTTCTTGCGGGAGAATTTCAACCGGTCCCTGAAGTAGTGGAACAGGGGCCAGAGTGTAGAGTTGGAATATCCTTCATAGAACCCTCTTCTCTCCCTCGAGCCAATGAAGACCCTGACTATCCTCACGTTGTCCTTTATTTCTTCCGGATATGCCCTGTCGTTGCTCCCATCGCCCCAGCAGACCCATGTTCCCCCTTCCCTTCCCACAATCATCCTGAGGCTAGTTGAAACCCCGCCAGTGCTGAACCTCACCGTCTCCTTTCCTGAACTTCTCTCGTGTGAGAAAGGTGCCCGCGTGGTTACTACGATGTATGCCAAGGCTTTATCATCGGTTTATCTTATTTAAGACGGCGTGTCAGATCCACTTCTATCCCAGAATGTGTGTAATGCAGGAGATGGAATACATTAAATGCACGACGTGATTACCATCCAATGAAAACCGAACATATGTTCGCAAAACGTCTTGCCGAGGTAGAGAAGGAAAGGGACACAGAGTTTGTCCCGGAAAGTGAAAGAAACCAGAATCCTTCTTCACTGTTCTTCATATGGTTCGGCTCAAACCTCACAATCGGCGACTTCGCACTGGGCATGCTTGCTGCATGGTATGGAATGCCTCTGGGCTGGACCTTTGCCTCCGTGATTCTTGGCACACTGGCTGGTGGAATTCTTCTCGCCATAATGAGCGTGATGGGGCCAAAGGCCGGATATCCGCAGATGATCATCGGGAAGACTCCCTTTGGAAAGGTTGGTGGCTCGATCATGTCATTTCTGCAGTGGATGAACACTACAGGTTGGCTGGTATTCAATGCCATCATAGCAGCTGCTGCGCTTGCACTCCTTACCTCCACAGGCGGGTTCATAACCCTGGGAGGCATTTCTATGGGGCTTTACTTAATCCCGATCCTTGTTGTGTCTGTACTGGTTTTCCTGCTGGCCCTGTTTGGGCATGGAATGGTTCACCGGTTCGAGAAGGCGATGTCAGTTATCATAGGGCTGCTCTTCCTCTATATCACTGCAGTGAGTTTCCAGAAAGTGTCTGTCATGATATCTTACAGCCCCGCAACGCTCTCCGCCACCGATCTTGCGTTCTACTTTGCAGGGGTGTTTGCCCTCTCATTTTCATATATCATGAGCTGGGGGCCTTACGCCTCAGACTACTCAAGATATGTGAAAACATCAACCAGCAGTACCAGCGTTTTCGGGATGACTCTTGCAGGCTCCGTACTTTCAACGCTATGGGCTGAATTTGCGGGCATCGCCATATATGTCCTGGTGCTCCCGTCTGACTTTGCCAACCCTGCTGTTCCGCTTCAGTCCTTCCTTGGAAACTTCTGGTACCTGGGGATGATCACGCTCCTGCTCGGTGGGCTTTCTGCCAATGCCCTGAACCTATATTCCAATTCTCTATCATTCAAGGGTATAGGTATAAAGGCAAAGAGGCACTGGATTCTCATTTTGACATCGACGATAGCTGTGCTGTTCGCTTACTTCGGTTATCTCAAGTTTGCAGAATCCTATGAATTTTTCCTGTACCTGCTCGATTACTGGATTACGCCGTGGCTGGGAATCATGATCGCGGATTTCTTCATCGTGAACAGGGGAAAATTCAGGGAGTCATCCGAACGGTACAACTGGAAAGGGATCGCTTCATACCTGGTGGCAGTGATTGTGTCCATACCGTTCATGAACCAGAGCTTCAACACCATCCTGGAATTTGAGGGGCCGGTGTCCACATATCTTGGCGGTGCTGATATCAGTTACTTTGTCTCGTTCTTCATAGCGATTATCCTGTACACCATGGTTTCAAGGAGGTTCAGGGCAAAAGAGTTAATTGGACAGGCCGCTTAGGCTTGACAATGGGAATATTTACCGACTCTCAGATCAGTGAAGCGGTGGAAAAGGGCCTGCTGGTATCGGAAAACTTCAACCATGGAAGCCTGACTCCAAATGGCTACGATATAACAATCGGTTCAGTCCGTGTCGGCGAAGCAACCTACGAGAACGTGATGGTGAAACCGGGAACATTCTTCCTTGTTGGAAGCAGGGAATTCTTCAATTTTCCCGATGACGTAACCGGGCAGATATGGATCAGGTCTTCATATGCCAGGAAGGGGCTGATCGGTTCATTCGGATTCATCGACGCCGGTTTCAAGGGCAATCTCACCCTGTCTTTCCTCAATTCATCGGGGAAGGAAGTGGAAATCAGAGCGGGGGAGAGGATCGCCCAACTTGTCTTCAGCCGCCTCGAGTCTAGTCCAGAGAAGCCATATTCCGAGAGATCGGGCAACTACCAGAACAGCAGGGGTATACGCATATAGTTCGCCCATTTCTTCGACGGATAGCCACGTGCTTTATCCAATCTATACATGGCACATCTGGGATGACAGAGAACTCCGTTTCGAACATGGCTGAGAAAGAGAAGATCAATCCCGGTTCCGGCTTCGCGCTTGGAGGGGTAATGATCTTCATGATAATCACGATTTCAGAAGCTGCAATTCCCGGCTATAGCATCAGGACGGATGCAATCAGTTACCTTGGAGGTGCAGGAGCTTCCACTGCACTATTCTGGAATGCAGGGCTGCTTGTTTTCGGAATTCTCTGGGTGACAAGTTCATACCTGCTCTTCAGGAGAGTGGGCAGACTCCTCCATTCCATCGTGTTCTACCTTGCAGGATTGGGATTCATAATTGTTAGTCTCTCTCCATGGAATGTGAGTCCGACCCTGCATGGAATAGGGGCACAGAGTGCGTTCATATTCGGGGCAATATCCTGCCTGATCAGTCCCGGCCTTATCGGAGGACACCTGAAGAAGATATCATATGCTCTGGGGTTCTTTGCCTTCAGCGTCTACATCAGTGGATACCTGGGCCTGGAGTACATGGCCTTCACAGGTTCAGGAGGGGTGGAGAGGATGCTGTATTACCCGGTGATCCTTTGGGAAATAGTGTTTGGGAGCTTCCTCATGGCTGCTCCTGAAAAACTCTCCGCGGGGATTAGGAAACATGGGAATGATGAGACATCTCCGGGCTAGATAGCTGACCTAATGCGAGATATTTTCCAGAGAAAGCTCCAGCACCTTTACAGGGACGGCGGAGTTGGAATTAACGGCATCAATCACTTCCTGTGCGCGCGACCTGTCCACGTAGGAGACAACGCGTTTCCATACGCCCTCTCCAATACCGATCCCAATGGTTTTCCTGAACTTCCTTATGTACACGCCAAAACGTTTTGCTTCCGGGAAGGAACTTCTCTCCACTTCAAACGGGTAGGGGAGAAGGAGGCAGACCCCATCACTCACACTATTCACAATAACCAGAGATACCACATTCCCGTACCATATGGATTCGATCCTCCTTCCGCGGGGCGTTAGGATCATCATCCGCATGTTTGTTCCGAGGTACGTAAGCTTCCTGGGACGAAACCCGTATATGTAGGTTTCAAACATCAATGCTGAAAATGTGAAAACTGTGGAAAGAAAGTAAAGGAGAGTGGAGAAATTCATCTCATACGTGTCCATCACTCCATGGTAGGAATCAAGCAAGGCAGCCAGCATCATGATGGAAAGAAAACCAAGGGTCCCCGCAATCTCAAACTTTACGCTACTGCGTATGAACCTGTAATCACTGGTGAACGAGAAGGCTATCTTCTCATCCTTGAGAGTATGCCTTGCCGCACGCCTTTTTGCTCTTAGTGTGTCTCTTGATTCCCTCCTCCGGTATCTAGGCTCATCCGTCCTGGTTCTCCCTTCAATGAATTTCCTCTTCATAGGGCTTCCACAGTTGCTGCATCTATCCGGGTCCATGGAGAGGGCCCTGCATGCTGGGCACTGATACTCGTCCCGATTCAATGTCCCGGCATACACCGGATACTGAAACAGCTTTCGCCCCTTTCACGTTCTTCGGGGATTCCCGGGCTGATAGTCGGAAAGTTCTCTGGGAACGGGCTCAGTTCCACTGAAAATGGCCCCGAAGTATGCCCATGCCAGCTTGAGGTTTGTAAATATCTGGATATTCTTCGATATCGCAAGTCTCCTGATCTCAAAACCGTCCCTAAGTGTCCCGGAACCAGTACCTAGGAGATTAATTACGGCAGACAGGTCTCCAGTCTCAATCACGGTGGCAACGTCCGGTTTCCTGACGTCTTCCAGCTTGTAGGCAATTTCAGAAGGTATACCCCTGCTCTTCAGGAATTCATGCGTTCCCGGCGTGGACAGTATGGAGACTCCGGACTGCACAAGGTAGCTTACCAGTTCAAGTGCAGCCTCCTTGCGGCGATCATCCACCGTTACCAGTACCCTGCTGGGACGGCCATATTTCCTCCTGTTCAGCATGAAGGCCTTCAGGGTCGCCTCCTCCCTTGTCAACCCTATGCCCACTCCCTCTCCCGTGGACCTCATTTCCGGCCCAAGAAGTATGTCGAGATCCGGGAACCTCTCAAACGGAAAGACTGGAACTTTGACGAAGACTCCCCTGGGAATGGCATTCCCCCTCACAGCCACTGTATTTCCCGTTGCGAACTTCACGGCCACTTCCACCCAGTCAATTCCGGTAGCCTTCGCTATCACCGGAACGGTCCTGCTGGCCCTTGCGTTCAATTCTATGATATATACAGCGCCGTCCTTGACCGCGATCTGCAGGTTGGCAATCCCCGTGATGCGGAACTCGGACGATATCACGGTTGTGATGCGTATGATCTCTTCTGTCAACACGTCGGGAATAGAAGGGGGGAACATCATCGTCGCATCACCGGAATGCGTGCCAGCCTCCTCAATATGTTCCATTATGCCGCAGATGTACGCTCTTTCCCCATCTGAAACAAAGTCAACATCGAGTTCCATGGCATCTTCCAGGTATCTGCTGACAATCGCAGGGTTTGCGGGATTCTCGGTGAAGATGTCGCGAACCCTCTGAACAAGTTCCTCAACGTCGTAGATTATGTCCATGGATCTCCCGCCAATCACGAAACTGCTTCTCACTATGGCAGGCAGTCCAATGAGCGCAGTCTTTTCCAGGGCATCCTCCAGGTTGTAGAGCGAGGTGAACTCTGGCTGCCGGAGGCCAAGTTCTGCAAGTCTGCCAGAGAATTCCGCCCTGTTCTCGATCATCTCTATCATGTCGGGGCTGGTTCCCAGGACAATATCTCCGCCGAAAATCTCGGACAATCCCTGTGCAAGATTCTGCCCGGTCTGCCCGGAGAACTGGATCATCACGCCATCAACCTTCTCCTTCACGATGACATTGCTCACATGCTCCAGAGTGACAGGCTCGAAGAAGAGCCTGTCTGAAACGTCAAAATCTGTCGACACGGTCTCGGGGTTGCTGTTGATCATTATTGCGGAGTATCCCAGCTTTCTCAGGGCCCTGACTGCCTTTACCGAGCAGTAGTCAAATTCCACGCCCTGGCCAATCCTGTTTGGGCCTGCCCCGAGTATGAGGACTTTCTTCTTTCCGCTGGTTGCGATAACATCGTCCTGTTCGCCGTACGTCGAGTAGAAGTACGGGGTCTGAGAACGGAATTCCCCTGCACACGTGTCGATTATCCTGAAAGAAGGCAGGAGACCCCTGTCCAGCCTTGCTCTCACGATGCCCTTCTCCCCAAGCCTTGTGAGGGAACCTATTGAAAGATCGCTCACGCCAAGCTCCTTCAATTCTTCCAGGTTTTCCGGTACCTGACCTATCTCTATACCGGACAGTTTGGCCGCGATTCCGGAAAATTTCAGGATGAAGTATGTCTCGTACCCGGACAGTTCCGCAATTCGCTCAGGTTTCATTCCCCTGAAAATTGCCTCAAACACGGCTGCGATCTGGAGATCGGATGGTCTTGACAGGTAGGATTCCAGCCTGGAATCCGGGACGTTCAGCCTCAGGCTGTGTGAAAGGAAGTTTTCAAGTGACGAAACTGCCTTCATGAATGCCTCCTCGAACGTTCGGCCAATTCCCATAACCTCCCCGATAGACTTCATCGAGACGCCTATGGTTCTGTCAACCTGGAATTTGTCAAACGGCCAGCGGGGGATCTTGACCGTAACGTAATCCATTGCCGGTTCAAAGGCTGCGTATGTATCTCTCGTGACAGGGTTCCTGATCTCGGCAAGTGAGTATCCCATAGCAATCTTGGTGGATACCCTGGCGATGGGAAAGCCGCTGGCCTTTGATGCGAGGGCAGAAGATCTTGACGTCCTTGGGTTCACCTCTACAACGTGGTAGGATCCGTCTCCCCTGTTCAGGGCAAACTGGATGTTACACGCCCCAACTATGCCAAGTGCTCTGATGACCCTGAGGGCGGAATCCCTGAGCATGTTGTGCTCGCAGTCACTCAGTGTCTGGGCAGGAGTAACAACCATGCTCTCCCCTGTATGCACTCCCATGGGGTCTATGTTCTCCATGTTGCACACGGTGATACAGTTGTCCTGGGAATCCCTGATAACTTCGTATTCAAGTTCTATCATTCCCGCAAGGGACTCCTCCACCTCCATTGACTGTTCAGGGTTGGAACGGAAGTAATCCCTGCACACAGCCTTCAGCGCGCTGGAATCTCTTACAATGTTGCCACCTGACCCGCCAAGGCTGAATGAACTCCTCACGATGACGGGGTAATAGTCTATGTCGTCGGCTATCATGCCGTAGTCTTCCCGGGAAAGCATCACGGATCTGGCGACAGGTTCACCGATCTTTCCCATGAGGTCGTGGAAGAGCTTCCTGTCCTCTGCAAGCTCAATGGACTCAACGGGGGTGCCCAGGATTCTTGTCCCAAGAGAGTCCAGCATCCCAAGCCTCCTGATCAGGAGTATGGAGTTGAGTGCGGTCTGCCCTCCAACCGAAGCGAGGATTGAATCAACGGATTCGCTCCGTATGATCTTCTCGATGGAGTCAGGAGTGACTGGTTCAAGATACACCCTGTCTGCCACTTCAGAATCAGTCTGTATTGATGCGGGGTTCGGGTTGAGAAGCACTGTTGAAATTCCCTCCTCCCTCAGGGCGAAGCAGGCCTGGGATCCGGAATAGTCAAACTCGGCTGCCTGTCCAATGACTATTGGTCCAGCCCCTATGACCAGGACCTTTCTTATTGTCCTATCCGCGGGCAACTGAATCCTCCACAATCTTCTTGACCCTCTCAAAGAACCACGAGAGATCGTGCGAACCTGGCGCACCCTCGGGATGATACTGAGCAGCAAGCACCCCGGCCTCGCCGTTGCCTACCATTTCGACCGTGCCGTCATTAATGTCACGCTGCAGGACATTCAGGCATGAACCTTCCATTGAGGATTCTGAAACGGCGTAGCCATGGTTGTGGGAAGTTATCCAGGTGTTCATTCCGTCCGTCACCGCATGGTTGGAACCGCGATGCCCGTATCTCATCTTGTACGTGGTGCACCCGGAGGCAAGGGCAATTACCTGCTGTCCCAGGCAGACGCCTGTGACAGGTTTCTTCCCAATCTGTTTTCCGATGAATTTCACAGTCGGTTCCAGAGAAGTGTGGGAGGGGTCCCCGGGGCCGTTTGACACAAGAATGAAATCTGCCTCTCCAAGGTAACCTGCCGGATCAATCCCGTGTGGTACAACAATGAGATCTGCAATCTCCGACATACGTTTGAGCAGGGATTTCTTGGCACCGGCATCTACCACAAGGGCAGTGATCTTCCTGCCGGAGGAAATCCTGGAAACTTCGTTTGAAACTACTTCGGAAACAAGATCAAGTTTCATAGGGTCCGGGAAATCCCAGGGAATCTCCATCCTGCTGCTTATCACCCCCCTTACGGTGCCCTTTTCCCTTATCTTCAGCACAAGCGACCTTGTGTCCACCCTGTCTATCCCTGGTATACCGCTCTCTTTCAGCGCTGAATCAAGATAACCGGCGGCGGAATATGCAGACCTTGTTACCACTCCGGAAACCTGCACGGCATCAGATTCCATATGGTCCCTTTTCCAACCGTAGTTGCCTACGGTCGGGGCGGCGAAGACCATTATCTGCCCGCGATAGGAAGGGTCCGTCATGATCTCGGTGTAGCCTGTCATTGAAGTGTTGAAAACCACTTCGCCGAATGAGTCGCAGGAAGAGCCGATAGCCTCACCCTGAAAAATAGTCCCGTCTTCAAGGATGAGGAATCTCTTCAGTTAATCATCCACCTTAAACCTGAACAGTCAATGGGATATATATTGAAGCATCTCGGTCAGGATAACAGGAGATCGGGATCCCTTCACTGTTTGGAGGAAGGCACTTCATACTCAAGAAGCTCCCTGCTTGCATAAGACTCAGGGAATATGGTTCTTGCCTCCTTCTCGAGCACCCTTACATCAGTTATCCTTGGGCTGTAGTGATAGAGATAGAATCTTTTGACAGCTGCGTCACGTGCGATCTCTGCCGCCTGCCTGGAGGAAGTGTGTCCAAATTCGTTAACCTTCGGCTCGTATGAAGAATCGGTGGATGTTTCGTGGATCAGGACGTCTGAGCCCCTGCAGAAGTCGACCATTTCTTTCATTGGCCTGGTATCTCCGGAATAGACGATCTTCCTTCCCCTCTTCAGCCCACCGGAGATCTGGTCAAGCGTGTATGTCGTTCCGTCCTGGGTGGCGTATCCCACCGATCTTATTGTCTCAATGAGCCTGTCCGGTACCCCGATCTCATCCACTTTCTTCCTGTCTATCCTGACAGCATCCGGTTCCTCAATCGAATAGGATAAGGCCGGGACAGGATGGTCCGTCTTGAGGGTCGATACCCTGAAGAGACCGAGATCAATGGAGTCGCCCGGTTTTACCTCATGAACATATATCGGGAATGATAGTGTATAGTACCCGACACTCAAGGCATTGGTAAGCACTTCCCTTGCCCTGATCGGGCCGAATATGTGCAATTCCTGCTCTCTCCCGTTGAAAGACATGCTCTGGATCAGGCCCAGCAGGCCGAGGAAATGGTCCCCGTGAAAGTGGGTTATGAATATGTTGCTGATCTTCATGAATGAAAGGTTGCTCTTCATGAGCTGCTTCTGGGTACCTTCCCCGCAGTCAAGGAGGTTAATGATATTGTCGATCTGCAGGGCAACCGCAGGCATTCCCCTTCCAGGCGTGGGCCAGGAACCGCCGCTTCCCAGAAATGTCAATTTGAACAGAGATGCCATGTCAGGACTCAGACCAGCATTAACTTGAGTTGATTAATATTTTGAGCCGGGTTGTTTCCCGGTTTACCCATGATCATGAATCCTGAACCTGGAATGCTGAACTGGATCAGAGGCACAATTTCTCAATCCCTCCGGTTATTCCCCGATTTCCCCAGGCTCCTGATTCTCCTGTCGATGGCGAGGAGAGTGACCTCCTTCCTGTTCTCTTCCAGGACTTTCGCCACTGCCCGGGGAAGCTCTTCTATGGTTCTCACCGGCAGGTAACTCCTCAGGAAAGACCACAATTCCGTATCCGGCCTGACCCCAAGGCTGGCAAGGTACGACGAAATCCCGGACTTGAGAGCCAGTCCCTTCCTGTCAAAATCAGTGAGAATAATTGCCTCCCTGTACTCCCTGGAATATTCCTCCGCGAAGCTCAGCAGGCTCCTGCCATTGTTCAGCGGCAAGATCTTTCCGGCAAAGCCAAGTTTTCTCAGGGACTTCACGTCGTTTATCCCCTCCACGATTATGGGAAAGTGCATGTTGACCTCCCTGTAGCGGTCCAGTTTCTGCCGGACCCTTTCGCCTCTGCCCGGCATGAGGAGCTAATTGGTTCGATCCCTTATAATCATTACCCGCTGGAACAGCGGCAACAACCTGTCAGCCCCGAGGAGATCAGGACA
>JAJZKX010000226.1 GCA_021850745.1 Thermoplasmata archaeon | reverse complement strand
CAACCAGTGTGACATTATGTTTCGCAACTATTATGATTCTTTGCCATGAAAGTGCCTTACTTCACAATTTTTGTGAGGTGCTGGGGGTGATCCGGATCAAGCCCAAGGCTTACGGACTTGTAATTGGCCATTAGCTGGAGAGGCAGTACCATGAGCGCAGGCAAATGGAGATCGCTGACTTCTCTAATCATAAGGTCATCTTCCCCGGAAAATCCTACCTTGATGATGCTTCCAGTCTGATTCTGCAATTGTTCAAGCACAGCACCCACCTCATCCCCCGGTTTGTGGAGAAGGATTACTGTTGTATCGTGGTTTAGGGATTGTATTGGTCCATGCAGATATTCCCTGATTGGGTAAGCCTCAGTTTCCATTGTCGACGTTTCCTTGAATTTGAGCGCCCCCTCAAGGGCAAGTGCATGAAGAGGGCCATTTCCAAGCACGACGACCTTGTCTTTCACGCTCTTGGCGACCTCAATCACTTTATCAGTCTCCGCGGCCAGGTAATTCTTAAGTTCCTGTGGAAGGGCCTTTCCAACTTCAGAATTTGGTTCGTCCAGCTTCTCTGTTATCATGTTGATTGAAGCCAATGCAGTAATGAATGTCTTGGTTGCAGCGAGGGCATTTTCCCTGCCAGCTTCTGTCACAATTGATATGTCAGAGCCAACTGAAAGGCTGCTGTCCCGTGAGTTTGTTATGCATACTGTAGAGAACCCCCTGTCCTTTGCGGCATAAAGTGAATCAAGTATGTCCCTGCTTTCTCCTGACTGGCTGATCAGTATTGCAGTTACATCGCTATCCTGGCCCTCTGGAAGGAAATATGAAAATTCAGGCGCCTTAACTGTGATCGCCGGGATACCTCTGTTAAGAAGCCTTATTTGCAGGATCATTCCCGCATGGTAACTGGTACCGCTTCCAACAATGTAGATGTACTTTGATTCCCTGATCAGTTCCGAAGCGTAAGTGCATTCATCTTCAACCGAATCCAATGTTTTCCTGACTGATTCAGGGGCCTGGTTGATTTCCTTGAACATGATTGTGTTTTTCATGTTTGAGGTGAAATCATTGGTCATAACCACCTATGTGGAGGTTCATAATATTGCTTGTCCTGAAAGAAGCAGGAAGCCATGAAATGGCTGATGAACAGGTACAAACAAATAGATGCTTTTGTAGTAGATTGTTTACTAATAAAGCATTTATATGAAAATCAGATGCCCCATTAATGGTCAAATACAAATGGGTAGCATTGTCAAATACCACTATTGGTGTCCTCATGGCCACCATAAACGGAACCATTACTCTCATTTCATTGCCTGCAATATTCAACGGGATTCACCTAAGCCCGTTCCAGGCTGGTTCCTTTGTGTATCTGCTCTGGATACTCATGGGATTCAACATAGTTACCGCAACACTGCTGGTTACTTTCGGCAGGCTTTCTGATATTTTTGGCAGAGTAAGGTTATTCAATCTAGGATTCGCCATATTCACGGCGGGCTCGATTCTGCTGTTCTTCACTCCGGGAACCGGTAGCACTGCAGCTCTCCTTCTGGTCATATTCAGGATAATCCAGGGAGTTGGAGCAGCCTTCCTGTTCTCCAACAGTTCTGCCATACTGACCGATGCCTTCCCTTCACAGGAAAGGGGGAAAGCACTTGGAATAAACCAGGTCGCAGCGCTTGGAGGCTCTTTTGTTGGCCTTATACTCGGTGGAGTGCTTTCGGTGATAAACTGGAGGCTGGTCTTCCTGGTAAGCGTTCCAGTTGGTCTTCTAGGGACGTTCTGGAGCTACTGGAAACTCAAGGAAACAGCAGTGATAAAGAAGGACCAGAAGATCGACTATGTAGGCAATCTCACCTTCGGCGCCGGGCTTACCATTGCCCTAATTGCAATAACATACGGGCTTCTCCCCTATGGGGGGAGCACAACTGGCTGGTCCAACCCGGCAGTCATAGCTTCCCTTGCAGTGGGAATCTTCCTTCTCATACTGTTCCCCTTCGTTGAAATGAAGGTCGAACAGCCCATGTTCAGGATGTCTCTCTTCAAGATCAGGGCATTCGCCGCCGGAAATCTTGCCTCTTTGCTATCGGCAGTGGGAAGGGGCGGCGTAATGCTAATGCTTATCATCCTTCTGCAGGGAATCTGGCTCCCGCTGCATGGATACCAGTATTCTGTCACGCCGTTCTGGGCAGGAATATACATGATTCCAATGACAATTGGCTTCATGGTTATGGGCCCTCTTTCAGGATGGCTATCTGACAGGCATGGTGCCCGTGTCCTTTCAACAATTGGAATGGTCATCGTTGCTGTTGCGTTCTTAGTGCTCAGCCTTCTTGGGCCGAACTTCAATTACATAATCTTCGGAATTGTGCTATTCGTCATGGGTGCAGGCAATGGAATGTTTGCAGCCCCAAATACGGCGGCAATCATGAATTCTGTTCCTGCAGATTCACGTGGGGCAGCTTCCGGAATGATGACAACCCTCAGAAACGCAGGAATGACTGCCAGCCTTGGCATGTTCTTTACAATAGTGCTGCTGTCGCTCACAGTAAATCTCCCAACTGCGTTCAACAGTGCCCTTGCAACACTTGGCGTTTCCAATCTTGACAAGGTATTCGATGCCACTCCTCCTACAGTTGCAATGTTCTCAGCTTTCCTTGGATACAACCCAGTCGGGACCATAATTGCAAGTGTGCCGGGCCTTACTGTTCCACAGCACGTCCTAAACACAATGGAGGGGCTGAAGTGGTTCCCTGAGACCCTCGCGCCTGCTTTTATGAGTTCACTAAGGGCAGCTTTCTATGTGGGACTGGTTCTTTCCCTGGTTGCTGCAGTTATTTCAGTTCTCAGGGGAAAGCGATATGTTGATGCTGAGGCAGAATACGTCGCGGACCTCGACAGTTCAGGTGCACAGGAGAACCTTGGAAAAGGCCCAGTTTCAGCACAACCCGGGGTAGAAAATTCCGGAAGGGATGTTTCAAAGGGCAAGGATGGCCCATCGATTGAATACGATACATCAGGAGGCGTAAAATGACAACAGAAAGCAACAACACTAGTTTTGAGATTTGGAGGCTTATCACTTCCATTTACAGGAAATGGTACAGGGAAGTGGAAAAGAGGCTCAC
>JAJZKX010000017.1 GCA_021850745.1 Thermoplasmata archaeon | reverse complement strand
TCAATGGCTTCTTCCCGCTTTCCCATGCACTCCATAGACAATGACGGATTCGAATTCATCACAGGAAAGGACGGGCTTGACAGGGCAAAGGAGGCAGTGGCTGCCGCAGTTTCTGCCGGGTTCACGGGCATCAAGGTGAACTTTGTCGTGCTCAGGGGAGTGAATGTTGACCAGATCGAGAGAATGATTGATTTCTGTTCGCTTAACGGTGCAACCCTGCAGCTGATTGAATATGAAACCGCAAAGGACAAGCTGGACTCGGAGAACTACCTGAAGTACCACCAGGACCTCGGGGGACTGAGTGATGATCTTGAACGCAGGTGCATATCAAAGGGCAGGAACGAGTTGCATTCAAGGCCTGTCTATACCATACCCGCTGCGGGCAGGACAGTGAAGGTTGAACTCGTGATGCCCATGAAGAACGCGGAGTTCTGCAACAACTGCACGAGAATACGGCTGACATCCACCGGGGAACTCAAGGGATGCCTCATGCGGTCAGACCTCAACGTGAACATTGCCCCATTATTGTCCCCGGACAATGGGAATCTCCTGGACGCATCCTTCAGGAAGGCTGTGAAGATGCGGGAACCCTACTGGACGGTGAAGGATGAATATCAGGATACGCTACTTTGCAATGATTAAGGAGTGCATGGGAAAGCGGGAAGAAGCCATTGAACTGGAAACAGGCGCAAGGCTTTCAGACATCTTGTCCAGGATCAGGCTGCAGTGCGGCAGCAGTATTCGCGACAACAATGTCCTGTTTGCAGTGAACATGGAGTACAGGGACAGGGAATACGTTCTCAGTGATGGCGATACGCTTGCGGTCTTTCCAATGGTAACCGGTGGATAGAAATGATAGACATATCGTCCAAGGAAATTGTGAAAAGGGAAGCTACAGCTTCCGGGGTGATAACGCTCAGGGATAGCACAGTTAAGGAGATCAGGGAAGGAAGGGTGAGGAAGGGGGATCCAATCCCCGTTGCCAGGGCGGCAGGGATCATGGCCATCAAGAAGACACCCGACCTGATTCCGTATTGCCACCCCATACCAATAGAGCATACGTCCATTGAATTCTCCGTGGCTGACAGGGCCATCACCTGCACCTGCACAGTTTCCTCCCATTACAGGACAGGGGTGGAAATGGAAGCAATAACCGGGGTGTCCGTTGCCCTTCTCACCATATGGGACATGGTCAAGTATCTCGAGAAGGACGAGAATGGCCAGTACCAGGAAACAGAGATCAGTGATATCAGGGTGCTGAGAAAAGTGAAGGGTGAACCGGATTCTCACCAATGAACATTCAGGAGAGGACAGCCGGATCACGATCAGGGCCCTGGTCATCACCGTTTCCAGCACCAGGGATCTTGAGTCAGATGCGTCTGGCTCCATCATGGCAGACCTGATTTCCGGAATAGCCAAGAAAACCGAGAGGAAGGTGATCAGTGACTCTGCCGGGGAGATCACCCGCATGCTCAGCCATCCCGGAGACTTCAATTGCATTATCTTCAGCGGAGGAACCGGGCCGTCCAGGAAGGATCTTACTTCCGCCACCCTGAGGGATGCATGCTGGAAGGAACTCCCCGGCTTCGGCGAACTATTCAGGGCTAGAAGTGCAGGCACTGCGGGCATCATGGCCTATCTTTCTGACGCTTCAATGTTCATCCATGAGGGAAGGGTAATTTTCGCAATACCGGGATCTCCCTCTGCCCAGGAGACCGCTTTCCAGATAATAAGGGAAATTGTATTTCATGCGGTGCGTGAAGCGACCAAGGAATGAGCATCCAATCCTTCAGGCGGTCTCCGCTGCCAGACCATCCTTTTCAACCGTTACGGGATTCAGCAGAATCACGTTCGATCCAAGGACAATTGCAGCAACAGTGCAGAGCAGCACGAAGCTTGCATTTACGGCCGTGACCACGAAAAAGGCGTACGTTCCCCCCATGAAACCGGTAGCTGCCTCAACCACCTTGTTAACCATGTAATTCACGCCATTAACAGATCCACGCACACTGGAAGGATACGCGTGGTTCACGATCGCATTGTAGGACATTGGGCCAAGATATTCCAGGAAGAGGATTGCCGCGGCTATGGGAACGAATGATATGAGCGGGATAATCCCCTGAACTGCGAGGAGGGACAGAAACAGTGCTGCAACAATCCCGGCGGAGGGGATCACGGAACCCCACTTGCTGCCAATTCTCCCCGCAAGGTAAGGGCTGAGGTATGATCCGGCGAAGGCCGAACCGAATATGAAGAGGTCGAACACAAGGGCGCCGGCGTACGATGTTATGCCGAGCGAAGTAAGTGAATACGTGATGTAGAACACGAATCCCCAGCTCACGACGCCAACAATCACATTCATCGAGATGGCAAATCCCAGCACCCTGTTCCTGCCCCGTGCAAAGACCTCCCTGAACTTCTTCACAATGTCAGGCCCTGCCGCCGGCATGTCATGTTCCGGGATTCCATCGGGCACGCTCCCATAAGCGGATTCCAGTGCTGCCCTCACCCTGCTGTACCTTCCGCGGTATGCCAGCCATATGGGGCTTTCAGGGAGGGCGAATCTCAGGATGATTATCACGGCCGCAAAGACTCCGCCAAGTATGAAAGGAATCCTCCAGATGAGGTTGTAGCCTGTGTGGAAAGTGAGGGCGGCAAGAGTGGTCAGCACCGCAACTATTGCGGTGACGGAGAACGCATATCCCCACAGCGAATAGAAATTCCTCCTCTGCCCAGACGACGCAAACTCGTAGATATAGGAGAAACCGGTGGCGACATCCGCCCCAAGGCCGAATCCCATGATTGCCCTGAATACCGTAAACTCAACCACGCTTGTGGACAGGGCCTGGAGGAAAGCGGTTGCCACAAAGATCAGCATGCTGTAGATGAACATCGACCTCCTGCCGAGCCGGTCTGTCAGCGCTCCACCAAGGATGGCTCCTGCAACGGCACCTATGTTTGCAGAGGTGACTGCAAGCGCTTTCATCATGGAAGTCGGTGCAAAAACTGACACGAAGGGTGATATGACAAACGAGAATGCGGTCAGGTCCCACACGTCAAGGAAAATCCCGGCCGCGGCGAGAAAGACGAAGATGGAAATTCCACGATTTTCCCTCTCAAAGACGAACCTTGCAACTGCGATCCTGGGGTCTTCCTGCATCCCGGTTCTCAGTGGTCACGGTCTATTAAACATTAGGAACATCCGGCTTGCAGCGGCAGTTATCTCTCCCGCAGGATCATGCGTCAGAGGTCGCTGATGAGCCTGGTTGTCTCGCCGCAGCCTGCCTCTATCTCCTTGTATTTTGAATTGAGGTAGTCGCCTATCCCGCCATCCTGCTTTCCCAGCAAAAGGATATCCAGAAGGTACTTTAGCTGAGAGTCAAGCAGGATGCTCAGCGTTCTCAGCTCCTCATGCTTCTCATCCTTGAGCTCCGTTCTCCTGGAAGAAATGAAGCAGTCGAAATGCACTGCACCCTTCCTGGTGAAAGTGAATTTCTCCCCGGTCCTGACCTTTCCGGTGCAAACATAACAGTTGAATTCAGCCATTCTGCTAAAATCCATCATTCTATAAAAATTGGTGGCATTGCTCCCGTGTCCAGAGTTGCCAGACAGGAAATCCTTAATACCTCATTCCTGAATCGACCATTGAAATGAGATCGCGGTGGATGGTGATTTACCTAGTATACCTGCTTTCCATGTTCGCCCTCTATTTTGCGCTCTTGTCTTTCTTTCCCTATTATGCCAGGTCTTTCTTCTTCTTTCCATTTTTCTTTTTCATACCTTTCTTCAGGCTGGGCAGGAGAGGAAGGCCTTACCGGAAACAGCAGCCGGCAAACGTCATTCAGGCAGAAGATCCAGCGTATGACCAGTACGGCATGGCGATGCCCGCCCGGGAGAGCAATGCAGGGAGGATCGGGCTCATCATCCTGCTGGTGTCCATAATCTTTTCAGTAGCCCTTCTGGCTTACTATCTGGGCCTGATCTGATCAGGTCTCATGGCTGGCGGAAGATCCCTATGCTTCCTTTCCCTCAGACGTCACAACAGGATTCCTGAGTGACCCAATCCTCTCGATTTCGGATTCAAGGATGTCACCGTCCCTGAGAAAAGAAGGGGGTTTCCTGAAGTATCCTGGCCCCTGAGGGGTTCCCGTGAAAATGACGTCTCCAGGCAGAAGGAGGAAGTACCTGGAGAGATATTCTATGATCTCTGATATGTCATGGCCCATTTCGGAGGTCCTTGCGTCCTGCATGGCCTTTCCGTTCAGCATGGTCCTGATCCTGAGGTCAGGCAGGCCATCGAATTCATCCGCCGTGGTGATGTAAGGGCCAAGGGGAGCATATCCCGGATAGGCCTTTGCCAGATAACCCAGAGTGCTCTGGAACTGGTGGAACCTGTCGCTCACGTCATTCCCAACGGTATATCCGAAGACATGATCGAGTGCCTCTTTCCTGCTTACCCCATGGGCACTCTTCCCGACGATGCATACAAGTTCCGTCTCATAGTCTATCATCTTGCTGAACCACGGGATCTCTATGGGCATTCCGCTCCACGAAACGGATGAGGTAGGTTTCATGAACACGGCGGGGAAACCGCTCGCTTCCGATCCTGATTCCCTGGAGTGTTCTGGGTAATTCCTCGCAAGGCAGTATATGTTTCCGGGTACCACGGGGTTCCTTGGTTCAACACTTGTCTCGGAGACGGTGACATCGGTGGAAAAGTTTCCCCCCATGATCTCCTCCTGGGAACCGTGGAGTATCTCGACGCCAGACTCCCCCTTTATGAAATATACCGGTCTGCCGTCGTATATCCCTCTTCCTATTCTCATGCGATCCTTAACCCTTATGTTGTATAATAAAAACCCGCAAAAAAGAATACGAGAATATTATAATAAACAGTAATATAAGTAGTTGCGATTACCACGCATGATTATTCATGAGATTGACAAGAAGCTCAACATGCAGGGGCAGATAGTCCTCAAGCTGGATCACCCGCTTTCTGAAATCTCCAAGGACTATTCACTCACCTCTGTGGCGAGAATCAGGGTAAAGAAGAATGGCGGTTCCATCATCATCAATACTCCCGAGATCAGCAGCGAGTCGATGCGCGAGGTTTCAGGCAAGCTGACCAGCTTTGGTTCCAATGTTGAGGGCAGCACGTGGTCAAGCGTTCTTGACATTTCATCCACTACGGCTTACTCCTTCTTCAGGGAGCTCATAAAGACGCCTTCCGTTGTCGTGGATGCCATAATGCTCCAGTGCGGAGACATACATGTGTTTTTCAGGTACCACAGGAATGATCACAGGTCAGTATCCGGGATCATCGCGAAGCATGGGGTGGAAATCCCCAATTTCCAGGTGAAGTATCTTGGGGAGAGCAGGGGACTCGTGGAGGAATACAGGGGAATATCGAAGCAGATCCCACTGCAGTATGTGCAGATTGGATCGGATGTCCCGCCAAGCGCAATGGACATAAAGCACGACCCCGTAATCAACATATTCGGGCACAACTGGGTCAGGGAGATGAAGTACGTAGAGGGCAACGAGTCTCATGCAATATATTATGAAAGGCAGAAACTCCTGGAGCAGAACGTAAAGCTAACCGAGATCTCAAGGGATGAACGGATCTATGAAATGACCTTCTCCAACCCGCTGATGAACACATACTTCTCGGAATCCACCGAGAAGTCGATTGCCTTCCTGGGTGTCGGCCACCAGCTTTTTGGACGCGGTTTCTCGTTCTACATGGTCGTGCCCCAGATGCATCTTGAAAGGTTCACCGGGCTCGTCCTCGGATCTTTTTCCACATTCAGGGACTGGAATATGGTACTCGAATACAGTGTACCGGCGGATCAACTCTGATCCGCCTTTTTTCCTCTGTCCGTGTCCTTCAGTTTCATTTCCTTTCTTGCCTCAGCCCGGATTCTTCCCAGGCCGCTCGCACTCCTGTCAATGAACTTCATCAGCCCGGACAGATGTGGATGCACGCGTGCAATTTCATCAGCCATCTTCCATGAGATGTCTCGCAACTCATAATGGGCCGCCGGAGTCGACCTCAGTTCGCAGAAATAGGTTGCCTCGGACAGGCTCATGTAAGCCGCGAACGGGTAGCGGTATGCGAACGGGATCACGTACTGCGAAACGACGATCCCGGAAGCTCTTCTCAAATCATTCCACAACTCCAGCCCTTCCTCCATGAGCGTCCTGAAATTCTGGATCAGGTCAGGATCCCGGGCGATGATCTCCGGCTCAAAGTATCCGAACAGCGGGGTCAGCGGTTTCCTTATTATCGTCTGCATCCTGTGCCTCTGGATCTCCCTGAACGATGCAAAGGACGGGTTAAGCTCAAACAGGTAGTTCACGGTTTCAAAAGCCCTGCCTGGTTTATGCCTCCTGTTCTTCCTGGCGTCGACAAGGGACCCGAATATGTTTCCCTGGTTGATCTTCCTTGATGATTCAAGCGATCCTGAAGTGTGAGGGTATTCCATGAGTACTTCTATCCTTCCCATGGCAACGTCCTCCGGTTCATGCCCAACAAGCCTGACCGCCGGCAGATCGTGGTTCACTTCCAGATGATCTGGCAGGTCGTTCCTCGACTTAAGGAAATCTTCCATTTCCTTTCCATGGGCATTCCTTGCTGATTTCACCAGTTCGGGAAGTTCGGCCTCCAGCTCCCTGTACAGATCATTCCCTATGTTCCTGCATTCCGGTAACCCGGAGGTTTCGAGCTTCTGCAGGAGATTGATGTACGATCTTCCATTTCCGGACATCCCTATATTTGTAAGCGTGGATGCAGGCAGCACGTAACGAATATCGTCAAGGGCTCTGGCCCTCAGGGCATTCCGGTATGCCTTCTCTGCGATGTCACTTTCCCCTGTTCCCAGGTCAGCATAGGGTACCTCCGTTCCGGCAATATCGAATACCTGGGCATCGAGGGGATATACCCGTTCAACCATTCCCGTTACCACAGGAAGCGACTTGCTGTAGAAATCAAAGAGGGAGTCACAGTATTCCACGTAAGGGGCTCTCAATGCTCCAGGAATGCCAATACTGTCAGGAGGGGCGTACAGGTAATGGCCGTCCACCTTCCTGTCATACCTCACATATCTGGAAGATTTTTCCAGGAAGGAGATTCCTATCCGTATCTCCTCAATGACCTTGCTCGCTACGTTTGACACGTTCTGTATGCCTGCCTGGGCCGTAACAAGTTCCGCGACAGATTCATCTCCGTATTCCAGGAATATCCTGCGATAAAAGTCGCTCCCCCTGTCGGAATTTGATGAAAACTCCCTGTCATAGACCGATCTTATGTCAAGGCTGGAGGTCCTGCTGTATCTCGACATCAGCGCACCCCTGTCAATCATGCTGTCCAGTTTTATCAAGAAAACGTTCCTGTCCCTGTTCGAAAAGTCATTCATTTTATCCCACATCCCTGACTGGGGTTTGGCCAATCAGCCTGTCCCTGAAATTCCTCAGCACCGAGGGGCAGATATAACTCCTGCTCTTCTCCATTGCACTTGAACTCATGTTCCTGTACTCCTCTGTACCTGCAATTGATGCAATCCTGGAAGCTGCTACGGCTACCTCTTCAACGTTGCTGCAAAGGTAGCCGTCAGTTCCGTCAGTTATGTAGTCTGTCGGGCCGGGGAACCTGAGGGAAATGAGCGGTGTTCCGTAAGTCATCGCCTCCATGCCGGACATGAAGAAGGCCTCTACCCTGCTCAATGCCAGCATTGCGTGTGAGCCGTTGAGCAATTCACTCTTCTTTTCATCACTCACGTAATTCATGTAAATGAAGTCGTCGTCATTATGCAGTTTGCTGACTATGCCGGACATGCCCCCCGTACCGACAACTATGAGCCTGAAGGAAGCCAGCTTTTCCTTCATTTTCTCGTAAAGTTCAGGTATCCTGTCAGTCCCCTTGTGGAAGTTCAGCCTTCCCATTATGAGAAAGGTGGGAATATCATACTTCCTGCCAGTTACGTTCTCAGGTGCTTCAACACATGGGGTGATGAGCATGATCTCACGGCCGGTCCTCAGCTTCAGATAGTCGCGCTGTACAGTGTTTCCAACAATCTGGGAGGAGAGTGATAGGTAGTACCTGAGAAGAAGTAGCCGGATAATCTTTCTGATCGAGCGAAACCTGGGAACCCCGCCGTTGATGTCCCAGTCATAATAGAAGGGATTGTGCCACCCCCTTATGCCCCTTTTCTGCATCAAGTGAATGAGGATCACGGATGCAAATCCCATAACAGGCGGCGGTTCCAGTATGTAGATGGCGTCTGCCCACCTGATTGCGGCTGAAAGATTCTTCAGCCAGCCCGCAGAATACAGCGGCAGGTTTCCCATCAACCTTCTAATCCTGTTTACCGTTGCCCCTGTCTCCGTAAGCCTGGCAGAAAAATCACGCCTCCTCCCTCCCTTGTCCGTGCAGATAACCTTGACCGAATCTCCATGAGCCAGCATGTAAGCCGCGGTGGAGTTGAGCACGTTCTCGGTTCCATATCCCGAATCTATGTCCGAGTTCGTGAGGAAGAGCACCTTCATTTGACGGAAACCAATTGAGGAATGAGAGATGGCCTTAAAGTAATTTATTCAAAGGCGAAGCGACCGCAGATAGGTCTCATAATAAAATTTCACTGCCAATCCACTGGAAAGCATCCTGACCAATCCGAACGCAAGCCAGAGAACCTGGTACCTGTTGAGAACAGAACGAAAAGTCCTGCAATAGCGGAGAGTGGCACGAATGAGTTCCCCTCTTCCTATTCTCCAGGAATGCAGGATTGCGAGGAAGTCCATCTGGTCGCGCATGTCAAGAATGTACCGGATCGACAAGTCCTTCATGGCAACCTTGCTGAAAGTCTCGGAACTGTTCCTGTAAAACTTCTCCTTCCTTTCAAGGAATTCCTTCAGCGGAAGGCGATAGTTCGTGGTGCTGGAATGCACTCTATACCGAGTCAGTCTTTCTGGAATCAGTACAATTTTTCCTCCTGACCTGAGCGCCATGAGAAACATTGCCGGGTCGATGCTCTGCGTCACCTGTTCGAGCAGCTCCAGGTTGTCCTCCAGAACCTTTCGCCTGAATGCCATGCAGCTCGAATACCAGCTTGCCCTGTATCTTATCAAGGCTGAAAGTTCCTTCCTCGTCATCGACCCGGGAAAGACAGTCATGATCTTGCCCGGCGCTTTCTCCCGGTCTTGGGCTGACTCCTTACCATCATCGTCTATCCTGTGAATCGAGTTATGGACAAAATTTACTTCAGGGTCATCCGAAAATATTGCAAGAACCTCTTTCATTCTCCCTGATTCAAACTCGTCATCATCATCCAGGATGAAGATCACGTCGCCACTTGATGCCCTGATTCCGGCAGAGATCTTTAATCCATGTCCAACCTCGTCCACCACCAGGTTCCTGTCCGCAGCTGAGTCTATGTAGCGGTCAAGGTCTGGATCTGAAAACCCTTTCACTACTATCACCTCGAATGACTCCCTGGGTACTGACTGGTTTATGACGGATTCCAGAGCCTTCCTGATATATGCCCTTCGGTCGTAAGTGTAGATTATTACAGAGGCTTTCACGCTGGCACTCCAATGAAATGATAAGTTAATAAATTACGTTGCAGAGTTAGATCGATGCCAGATAAAGTGTTAATTACTTTGAACTTAATAACGTAGAGACTCATCTATGCATGACCTATTCTTTAGAAGACTGAGGCAGGGGATTTCTAACAGGAAATTTCTCGTTGTTATGGTGTTGTTCGGGTTCGTGATTTCGTCCGTCTATTTTGGCCCATACTCAGGTTCCAGCAATGGGTCGGGAAACGGCCAGTGGGGAAACATCACCCCGTCAGTCTCTTCATCATATTCCATGACATTTGTTGAGACCGGACTGCCTGGAAACGCAGGCTCTGCCACTGTCTGGGCAGTGAACCTTAGCGGGATAGCACATGGACAGGTTATCAGGCAGGGCAGCACGGAGCTTACCTTCAGCCGGGCTCCGGGAACATACGCCTACTCCATTCCGGCAGTCAGGGGGTACAAGGCTTTTCCAGGTTCCGGGACGGTAACCATTACAGACGCAAACGAACTTGTAAATGTCAATTTCATGAACCTTACCCATACGGTCACGTTCATGGAAACTGGCATAATGTCTTCACCGGTAGAACCATGGAGCGTGAACCTGTCTCTTTCCTCATCCACGACTGGCATAGTTAAAACTTCAACGAGCAACCTGATTCAGTTCCAGGTTCCCAATGGCACTTACCATTACAAGGTAACTTCTCCGACAGGGTATTACGGGTTTCCTTCTGCAGGAATTATCACGGTTCAGGGGAACAATTATTTTGAGAACCTGACCTTCTCCGCTAAGGAGTACAGGGTGTTCGTTAGCGAAGTGGGTCTTGATACGGTCAGGCAGGGTTCAGTATGGTATGCTGCTCTTGAAAACACCACTTCCCTCTCATCGATAAGGCAGAGTTCATACTCGCCCTACATGAACTTCACGGTTCCTAACGGGTCTTACAAGCTGACAATATCCAGCCTGAAGGGTTATTCAGTCTCTCCACAGGTAACTTACCTAAATGTCACGGGGCAATCATTCTCCCAGAAAGTGAGTTTCGTCTCCGGAATATATTCTCTTGAGTTCAAAGAGACAGGACTGGTCAATAACTATGCCGGCAACCCATGGGGTATAACACTCACGAATACGACAAGCCATAGTTCGGTAACAATGTACTCAAACACTTCAAGCCTGACCTTCAATGTCACGGATGGAACATATTCCTATCATACGATAAATCCCCATAACTACACCGCGGGCCCATTTGGCGGATCCGGCACGGTCACTGTTGACAGGGCAAATAACATCGTTGATGTATATTTCTCATCTCTTTATTTCACCGCAGTATTCTACGAACGAGGTCTTCCTGATTACGGCGGAGAGAACACCACGTGGTCCGTAACACTCAATGGAATACATGAAAATTCCAGTTCATCATCACTCTATTTCAACCTCCCTGAAGTCACATCAAAGTTGTATCACTTTTCGGTTGGGCTAGTTAGGCAGTTCGTGCCATCAACGCCAACTGGATCCATTGCATCGCCAAATGCCGCCTTCAGCGTCACACCCAATGTCATTACACAGATCATTAAGTTCTCATACTCCAACTCCGCCATACCTTCTTATCAGCATACCCTCCATAATTCTCCTGTGGCAACCTTGAACTTCTTCGAGAGGGGACTTCCAGCCGGGCAGTCCTGGTCAGTATTCCTGAATAACACAACCAAGAAGTTTCTTGGGACCAGCGTTACCGGTTCAATTTCATTCGCGAAGGGGACAATAGACCCGAACGGGATAATAGAAAAGTATTATTTCTCAGTGTTTCCCAGCGGTAATTATTCGGCAATAGTGAATGTATCCAATGCAATCATCTGGAATAGTACCGTTTTCGAAAATGTTTCAGTGGTGTTTGTCAACACACTACATACAGTTACCTTCCTCGAGTCAGGATTACCGGCCGGGGATAATTGGACCATAGCAGTAACTGCTCCAGACGGAGAGAATATCTACCAAACATCATCCGGTAATCCTCTGGCATTTGAACTCCAGAATGGAACATACCACTTCAGGGTGGGAAGCAGTAATTCCATTCAATCCAGCGTGAAATCCGGAGTATTTGTGATTAATAATTCCAAGGTTACGGTTTCACCATCCTCAACCATCGTTTTCAGGTCTGCAGAACATGCCTTAACGTTCAAGGAGAATGGACTTACTCTCAACAAAACTTCGGCCTGGAAAGTAGATATTCTTGGCGTCCCATCATCTCCTGAAATTTTCAATTCATCGTACACCTTTGACCTAACCAATGGGACTTATTATTATGCGATTACCGGGCTAAGCAACCTCACATCCAGGTATTCACCCAACCCCGGTTATGGGTTAATTGAAGTGAACGGCACAGATGTGAGCGTAACAATCCACTTTGTAAGCATAACATATGCAATCTCATTCAAGGAGACCGGTCTTTCGGCCTCACCAGACTGGTCTGTCACCTTAGTTGGCGACAATGCCACTTACTATTCCCATGGGACCGGTACTGTATATATGCACCTTGCCAATGGCACATATTTCTATACTGTCCAGGCCACAACTGGATACTCTTCGAACAGAAGTTCCGGCATTCTCGTGGTTAGTGGTGCAAGTAGCACGGTTCTTGTCTCGTTCCACAACATTTTGCGCAATCTGTCATTCACTGTTAGCAGTCTGCCAGCCGGAGCATCGTGGAAAGTGATCGTCAATGGCCTTGCCCTTGGCACAACAGGCAGTAGCGTCACGGCCACTGTCGGGAATGGAACATATTTCTACAGGGTCATGACTTCCACTTCCTCATTCACTTCTAACTACACATATTATCCCTTCCCCGCCGAGGGGTATGTCAACATAACGGGCAGTGCAACCAATGTGGCGATATCATTCAGGGATTTCGTTTACACGGTACCCTTCAAGCAGACCGGATTGAACCCCGGATCCAACTTTTCCGTTGAGCTTAACGGGAAATCCCTCTTCTCGCAAGGGACCTCCTACGTTAATTTTACTGAACAGAATGGCACTTACCATTATTCTGTACCATTCTTCAAGGAGAATTTTTCAAAACCGTCTGCAGGGAGCATCTCGGTAATTGGCCCCCAGAATGTTACAACCCTCGCATTCGTGCTCGAGAAAATGTACAAGGTGACATTTGTAGAGTTCAATTCCACTCCCAGCATAGGAAATATCTTCTGGAACTGGGGACTCAGGATTTCTGGCCCATTGCCTCATGGATACAACAACAGCGTAAATACTGCATACAATTCCTCAACCACCAAGACCGTATCTTACTATCTGCCTAATGGCACATTTTCCTATGAGCCACTTTCAGGAAACAAGGTATTCAGGGCTCCGAAGAGCGGGCAGTTCACCATAAACAACGCAACGCATGCCCCCATCTACCTCAACTATACTGAATTGAAGTATTCCGAGACATTTTACGAAGCAAACCTGCCAACCGGTACGCCGTGGTCCCTGACGGTAAATGGTTCGATATTCAGAACCACGAATTCCAGTATTGTGGTGCAACTTCATAACGGCAGTTACAATTACAAGTACCAGAATACAACAAATTACACAGTTTCGTCTGGACAGATCGGAACAGTATTGGTCAGGGGAGCAGCATCTTCCGTCATTGCGACATATGGCCCTATTCTTTACACGCTTTCATTCAACGAGACCGGCCTGCCAGCCAATTCTTCGTGGTCCGTGACAGTAGGTGCCATAACCCTGTTTTCCCATGGCTCAAGATACGTCAACTTTAGCGAACCGAACGGAAGCATAGGCTACTTCATCCCGACGTATCAGTATTTCCACCCTGTTCCTTCAGCCTCTAACGTCTCTGTCAGTGGAAATACTCAAGTGAATGTGGTCTTCAAGTCATCGCTTTACAAGGTAACGTTTACTGCAAGCAACCTGACCGCTGGCTACAGATGGGGCGTCAAGTATAGCAGTCAATACCAATCAGGAAACATTTCCACGAACGGGGCAAGCATTGTAGCTAACCTCTCTAATGGAACCTATTCCTTCCATGTGTATTCAATGTCAAATTTCTTTAAACCGCCTTCTTCTGGAATTTTCACCGTTGCAGGAAAACCTGTCTTCGTTTCTCTGAACTTCACGAATGTAACTTTCAATCTTACCATTCAGGAAGCGGGCCTCGAATCCGGTACCACCTGGAGGTTTATCCTGAATGGCACCACATACACAACACATAACTCCAGTATGACTTTCCCTGAGCATAACGGCACTTTTACCTACAAGTTCCTGAATGTCACAGGGTATAACCTGACCAGCGTGCAGTCAGGGCAGGTGACAATCAACGGGTCTCTCGAGAAAATAACTGCAAATTATCATCTCAACGCCAAGACACCCCCGCCTCCTCCCGCTCCAACCAAGAAGTTCTCTCTGCCTACATACGCCATAGTGGCAATAATCGCGATTGCTGTGGTGGGGGCGGGTGTAGGTGCCGCAATAATGATGCAAAGGAAGAAAAAGGTTCAATGAGCATCATGCTCGTTAACCTTTCATTTCACTGAACGAGGAAGCGTTCCATGCAGATGGCAAGCTACAAACCAGGATCCGCACAGATGAGTTGAACATATGGGCGTCTCATGAATTCAGCAGGATCGCAAGGAAGTCATACTGAAAAGTTTGCAGGAATATCTGTTTGGTGGAGTATATCTGTATGGCGCCATTTGAAATTCTTACCTTGAACGGCAGTGTACTGAACTGCCAGGAACTGTTGACTGGGTTAGAGTTGTATGGTGCAGACGTGCTGTTGTACTTTGAGTACAGCGAATAGTTCCAGGCTGCAATGGCACCACTGTTGATAATTT
>JAJZKX010000225.1 GCA_021850745.1 Thermoplasmata archaeon | reverse complement strand
GCTCACAAAGTATCCTTACAAGAAGATGCACCTGGAATACTTCAGTGAGGAATACAAGTACCACGGGGATGTAAAGAAGTGAACATAAAGAGAATCCTCAAGGGAGCAGGCATCAGGAGTTCCTACGGGACCATGGGTGCTGCAGGAGTGGTCCTGGTGGAAGATTCCAAGAAGATACTTGTTGATGTTGGCCATTTTGGCATCAGGGACCCACTTCTGAGAGAACTCAACAGAGCCGGAGTTTCATGCAAGGAAATTGACACGGTTGTTCTGACACATCTTAACTGGGACCACTGCTTTAACGTGGACCTTTTTCCGGACGCCCAGATCATAGTGGGAGCAGACGAAATGGAAATGGGAACGTTATCCGGTGTGGCTGATGGCATTTCCTCCTCATTCAAGAGTTATCTTTCAAGCCTGAATGTTCAGACTGTCAGGGACGGCTACAAGATCACACCAAATGTCTCCATTGTATACACTCCAGGACATACCCCAGGACACATTGCTGTTTCAGCAAAAGACACCAAAATTCATACCATAATGACTGGCGATGCCATACCAAATCTCAGGGCTTACCGCAGAGGAATGCCTGATTTTGCATTCTACAACGAATCCATGGCAAGAGATAGCGTCAGCAAGATTAAGGCATTGAAGCCTGACCTCATTATTCCAGGGCACGATGCACCCTTTACCGAACAGGGTTACACTGAACTGGACAACATTGACATAATATTCCGCGAAGAGCAGGAACTAAACACAGTCTTATCCTTCGGAAGGGTAGCTTCTGACAAGCCGGTGGCATTCAATGCATGAATTGATTGTTCCGGTGGTTACGCCATTCGAAAATGGCAAACTGTCTGTTGATAAACTGAGGAGACATTCAGATTACCTTCTCAAGAGAGGCATCGACCTGATATTCCTCAATGGCTCTACAGGGCTTGGGCCATCTCTGACCCTCGATGAAAGGCTTCAAATCCTCAATGCATTCCATGACATTCCTGAAAGAGTCATAGTGCAGGTTGGCGGCCTGAACCTCGAGGAATCTCTAACACTGGCAAGGAGGGCTTCCAAGCTTGAAGTGCATGCAATTGCCTCTCTCCCTCCCTATTATTACCCGCGTATTCCTGAAAACTGGCTCATCAGATATTTCAAGGCCATTTCTGATGTCTATCCAACTTATCTCTATAATTTCCCGCTGACCACGGGATATGACATCACTGCTGCACTTGTCAAGAAAATTATCAATTCAGGCGCAAACATCATTGGAATCAAGGACACTGTCCAGGACATAAACCACATGCTGGAAATCAAATGGAATACAGGATCAGCCTTCAAAGTATTCTGTGGCCCGGACCCGCTCATAATGTCCGCCCTTAGATCAGGACTTGACGGGGCTGTAGGGGGAAGCGGAAATTATGTTCCAGGAATTCTGAGAACCCTTGTTGACCACTATAACGATGAAATCGGGGTAAGGTCACAGAGACTTGTCCAGGAAGTGACAAATGTAGTAAAGAAATATGGCCAGTGGAGCGCAAATTACTCCATGGTCGAGATACTGCATTCATATTCTGCAGGAGATCCAAGGCCCCCAATCTTCCCGCTTGGCGAGGATGAGAAAAGATCTCTAGCACAGGATGTGAAGAAAGTTCTTCCGGAGGGTGATTCCCTTTAAGAAAGTACTCATAACAGCACCCTGGTTCACAAAGTCCTGCCTTGAAGATCTCAGAAATAACTTTGAGGTAACTCAGAACAGCAAGAAAACTTGGTTTTCTGAAACGGAACTCATGGAAGTCATCGGTCAGTACGATGCCGTTATAGCTGGACTTGATGATTTTACCCCTTCAGTGATTCAGAAGGCATCTAGACTCAAAATCATCGCCCGCAGAGGCATCGGATATGACAAGATTGACCTCGCTTCATGCCGGGAGAGAGGAATTCTTGTGACCAACACGCCGGTAGCCGAGGAACATCTGGCTGTTGGTGAATTTGCAGTCGGACTCATTCTAGACGTCCTCAGAAACATAACTGCTTCCCATATCTCGCTGCAGAATAAATCGTGGGAAAGGAAGGCTTTTGTAGGAAAGGACCTTGCCGATTCCACTGTTGGAATACTTGGATTGGGAAACATAGGGAGCACCACGGCCAGGATCCTTAAATCCATTAGCGCTCAAGTGATTTATTGCGATCCGTACGTGCAAGACAGCAGATACAAAAGAGTGGATATTGAAACCTTATTCAGTGAGAGCGATGTGATTTCGGTTCATCTGCCCAAAACACACGAAACCATGGGACTGGTGAATGCCAGCAAACTTTCGCACATGAGGAAGGGGAGTTATCTTGTAAACACCTCCCGAGGGGAAGTCTTGAATGATGAGGACATAGTTTCTGCCTTAGAAAACGGAACCCTTCGAGGTGTTGCAACAGATGTTTTTAGTGAGGAACCCCCAGAAAACAATATTCTGCTCTCAAGGAAAGATGTGATTGCTACACCCCATATTGCAGCTTTTTCTGAAAACTCATTTCTCCACATCGATACCCTATGCGTTGAAAATGTCACCAATGTCCTCTTGAATGGCACTTTGCCAAGGTTCCAGATAATCTGATTATATAAGATAGTTTTATGCTGGAGTTCTCCATGATAATCATTGACAGTGTGAGAATTTAAACCCTTGCTTTACCGTGTTTTCTTTACATTGGCGAAAATTATGTATGTGCACTTTCACGGATCTTGGGGTACAGCAGGCCCAGGCTTCTGAGAACAGCGGAAGCTTCGTTGCTCTCTGATTAGATATACATTTCTCTCTTTTCAACCGTGATAAGAACAACATCCAGATAATTCAGGTTCTTTCTTACGCTGTCAATTGTCCTGCCTGTAAGTTTTTCAATTATCATTCAATAGAGCATGGATAATACGCACACGAACACAAGCACTCTTATGCGATCGGATTTCCTGTGGTATACCAGCGTATTATGTTTCAGCGGTGAAGCTTGTCCAGACCATGAAGAAGGATTACGATCTGTCGAGGCTGCAATACTGTCTGGCCACAGACAACCGCTTCCCTTTAATAATAGTGGACGAGATCGGGTATCTCCCCCCGAGCAGGGAAGAATCCAACCCGTTCTTCCAGTTCGTTTTGTCAAGGTACGAGATGAGTAAGCTACCTCGATATTAAGTAT
>JAJZKX010000224.1 GCA_021850745.1 Thermoplasmata archaeon | reverse complement strand
AATCTGTGGCAGAATTGCCACAACTCACTCCCTTATCTCTTTCTCTGAAACAAAGTATGCCATAAGCAGGAGAATGGTGGCAAGTATTGCCAGTCCTCCAAGCCACAGTTCTATGCTGCCCATCTGCGATGCCGTCAGGGTTCCGTTGATCACCACGGTTCTTATTGTCTCCGCACTCCATGAAACAGGATTGTACTTTGCGGCGTCGCTGAGCCATCCAGCCATGAGTCCGGGAGGGAACATGGCATAGCTCACGAAGAGGAGAGGCAGGTTGACCAAGTTTATCACGCCGAAGATTGTGTCTGGCCTGGTTATCCTGACTGCAAGAGTGGTGAATATGGATGTGAAGATCAGGGCAACCAGCATCACCGCTGCTATGAGGATAAGGGCATCCAGGACGGTGAATCCGTGCTTGAATTCAAGTCCATTTGGTATCAGAAGAGCAGCAAGGATAAGGATCCCAACCTGCACAAGAATCCTTGCACTGGATGCAAATATCTTGGAAAACACAATGGAACTCCTTCTGATTGGGGCAATGAGAAATCTTCCAAGAACTCCAAGCCTCCGGTCAAATATGAGATTCACTCCAGAGAACAGTGCAGTGAAAAGCCCGATGATTGTCAGGACGCCACCAAGAATGTAGGTTATGTAGTTAGGAGCACCATCAAGAAGGGTCGGGCCGAACGCTGAGATTTTGCTGAAGGCACTGCCGAAGAGTGCCAGCCAGAAGAACGGCTGTATGAGCCCTGTCAGAAGAGAAACAGGATTCCTGTACCATTTCTTGAGTTCCCGTGATGTAAGTGGTCCAAGTCCGCTCATCTTCTCAGCCTCCTGAGATTCATCATTTCCTGTCTTGAATCCGTGGGCTCTTCGCTCCTTATTTCATTTCCGGTATATTCCAGGAATACGTCATCCAGGGTTGGTTTCTGCACCGTCAGTCTTGTGATTGAAAGGGAGTTACCGGAAATGTACTGAATGATCTTAGGCAGTTCCTCATCGGAGTTCTGGACTTTCAGGCGCACTGCCCGGGGACCATTCTCCTTAGCCTCAATAGCTCCCGGGTACTTCATCAGGGTTTCTGCATCCTTGTCTGTCTTCATTGTAGCCAGTATGATATCGCCCTTAAGATTTGATTTAAGTTCCTCAGAAGTACCGGTGGCCAGCACCTTTCCATGATCGATGATTGATATGCGGTTTGCAAGAGCATCAACCTCCTCCAGATAATGGCTTGTGAGGATTATTGTGACATCAAGTTTTTCCTGAATTTCCCTGACATACTTCCACATCTGCGTCCTGGTAGTAACATCAAGTCCCAGTGTTGGTTCATCCAGGAAAAGGATCTTAGGATCGTGCACCAGTCCTGCTATGAGCTCAAGACGCTTTCGCATTCCACCCGAGTACTGCCTTACAAGCCTGTCCTTAACATCATCCAGACTTACCATTGAGAGAAGCTTGTGTATGCGTTCCTTTGCCTCCTCGGCAGGCACATCATAAAACTGGGATACCATCTTCAGGTTCTCGAATCCTGAAAGATCCTCGTCTGTGGTGAGATCCTGCGGCACAACCCCTATGGATTTTCTGACTTCAAGCGAATTTTTCACTATGTCAAATCCATTCACTATTGCAGTTCCTGATGTTGGCGCAATCCTGGTCACCAGCAGGTTTATGGTCGTGGTCTTGCCGGCGCCATTGGGCCCCAGCAGCCCGTAGACTTCTCCTTCCTCTATGCTTATGTTCAGATCATCAAGTGCCTTTACCTTTCCACCGTATATTTTTGTCAGATTCCTTGTTTCGATTATTGCCGCCAAATCATTTCACCTTCCTCAACTCTTCCGTGATTTTCAATATTCTTTTTGCCGTTGCCTCAATCCTGTCAAGATAGGGAAGAGCCGAATCCCTTTCCTCCTCCAGATAGTCTGAATATCCTTCCAGATCAGCAACCAGCCTCTCCATTGGAATGTTTTGGGCCGCCTGTCCTGTTCCCACACCCATCTCATTCCTGCCAGCTGTCGTCAGTTCATACCTGAGGTCCGGAAGCCTTGTTATAAGGCCTTCCTTCTCCATATTGCTAAGAAGCGGGTATATTGTTCCAGGACTTGGGCGCCACCATCCCATGGTATCTTTCTGGATCTGATCCATTAACTCAGAACCCTTCATGGGTCCGTTCGTTAGGAGCCAGATAACGTAGTAGCGCATTCCCCCATGTCGCCTGAACGATTTCGCAAATGCAAATGCAGGTGCATCTTCTCCGGGAAAGCTGTGCATCCTTTCCTTCATACTATCATCGCCCACTCTATATCGAAATCGATATCGGAATTCAATATATAAATACTATCAAGCTACATAAAAAACAAATTAGATTCACCGGACCTGATTTTACTGCAAAAATCTTTCTTCCATAGATTAACACAATGCCAGGTTCAAATGATGTGCCTCTAGAGAAAAACACGTCTTCCACAGGGGCTTTGTTTAATAGGGATTATGAATAGTCGCAAGGCATTTACTTATTCACAAAATAGGAAGAGAGTTCTCAGAGCGAGAAGTCCCCAATCAGTTCGAGCTTGTCCTTCCTCTTGAGGCTGACGTAAAGTGTCAGCCCTATTATTGCCACAACCCATACCAGTGCACCATAGACCCCGTAGATATACGGAGCGCTTAGGTTGAAATAGACTGCAACAAATATGGCGAATAACAGCGTCACCGTTGAGATGGCTGGAATGAGGACATGCTTTACAATGCTCACTTTCTTTTTGTTCTTCTTCAGGAACCTGTAAAGCGAGGTATTTGTCAGTATGTGTATCATGTATGATATGGGGCTTTCAAGTATAAGCAGGAACAGTGAAGCATAGGTGAGGGCATTGAACGGCTGGTTGGGATAGAGCCTTTCGAACACAAGGCCAGCAGAAATGACAACAACCATGGATATGGCGGCAACTATAAGAATTGCAATTTTTGGTACTCCGGTACGGTGATCAAGATCTGATATGCTCTTATGGATCACATTCTCCCTTGAAAGGGAAAACAGAACCCTGCTGGCATTTGTGCCCAGAGATACAGTGGCAGTGAAATAGGAATTGGCAACCAGAATAATCATCAGGATCATTATGAGTGGACTCAAAATTCCAAAGTCGTGCTGATATATGAGCAGCACAGGATATGGTGTGCTGGTATGGGTTGTGGCAATAATA
>JAJZKX010000223.1 GCA_021850745.1 Thermoplasmata archaeon | reverse complement strand
GTCATAGCTGCGGACATCATACTCTTCAACAAGGGGACGGCAACAGATCTGTTCAGGATAAGAATCGAAAGGTTCCTGAAGGACGATCATGGCAGGAAACACCAGCCCAAGGAAATCAGGGTAAGGTTCACCAATCCCACATCCAGGACAATAACCTTTCACTATTACGACACTCTTTCGGATGTATTCAGGACAGAGGGAGATTTCGAGGGTGAAATTGCCCTGGCTCCTGGGCAGACTGTTGAAAAGGCATACTCCATAGAATCCATAGCCATTGGGAAATACAAAATCGGTCCCCTCATAACCTACGTGCAGGACCCCATGAAGATATGCATCACCAGGTCCATTCTGGAGAAGATAGATGAGGTGAAGATAGGCCCTGCCCTTTCAGATATCTACACGCAACGCAGCGAAAGGCTCAGCAATTTCCTGTTCACCGCAGGCATGCACTATTCCCGGAAATCCGGGCAGGGATACGATTTCTATGGTGTGAGGCAATATGTTGAATCTGACGATTTCCGATATATAGTTTGGAGCAGGTACAATGGCGGTGATTATGAGGATCTCTTCATCAAGCAGATGGAGGAAGAGCGGCAGATCGATGTTTACTTTGTCATGGATTACAGCAGCGGAATGAATCAGGGGACCACAACAAGGAGAATGTACGACACAGTTGTGACAACCGTCCTAAATGCATCTTATTCAATCATAAAGAATCGTGATGGCGTCGGCTTCCAGGTAATATCATCCAGCCTCGATCACTTCATTCCTGCCCAGAAGTCGGAGGAACCCATCAAGAAGCTTGAAAAGCTTGTGGCAGAAATACGCCCTTCCGGTGACTTTTCCATTGAGGCTGCTGTGGAGAAAATCAGGAAGCGAATCAAGAAGAATGCAGTTGTGTTCATCATATCCGCCATGTCATTCCCTGAAAACTTTCATCCACACTCGCCAAGGGATTACCAGAGCGGGAGGCCAACGTACCTGTTCCTTGTTGACGGGTATGATTTTGTGGATAAGCGTGAGGACGAGGTTTTCCGAAAGCTAATGATCAGTACGGCCAATAAGCAGAGGCGCTATATCAAAGCCGTCTCGCACTTCTTCAATGGAATAGGCATAAAGACCGCAACAGCCAGGGAAAGGGACCTTCTGCTCAGGCTTATGGCTGAATATGGTTATGCTCGCACACTGAATCTTGGAGGATAAACATGAAGGATTTGACAGTCAGGATGGTCATAAACGGACTGATAATGCTCCCATCCATAGTGCTGATCATCTATGTGATTCCTCATCTCCTCGGTGACGTTTACCTGGCACCCTTCATAGTACTTTCCCTGGTGCCGGTACTGTCAATATTCGTACCATCAAGGTTCAGATCCTATGTGAATCCGGTTGTAATACTTATCATTCTGATGTTGATCCTGATCTCCCTTGGTGTGGAGGTTGGGAATAGCGGGAGCCCCAACTTCTTTTCAGGTTTCAGTTCCTACATACAATCAAGCAGGCTGCTATCCCACCTTGTAATACCATTCACTCTCCGCACCTTCATCACCTTCAGCATGGTAATCAGCGTAACTGCAACAATTGGCGGCATAAAGTCAGGCACCATACAGCGTTCCATATCGTACCTGGTCCTTTCCCTGCTTCCGCTCCTGGATCAGGTTTTTGTGTTATACCTCATGGCCAGGTATTCATACTCATACGCTGCAGCCTACACGCAGGCATATGAGATGCAGCTTGTTTCGTGGATTGCGCTGATCTTTACGGGGTCCACAAACATCGATGGACAGAGATTCCCTCCTCCTCTGCAGGAATATTCTTTCCCTGTAAATCCCGTTATGATGGTCGCCCTGATCATATCGCTGGTAGCCATAATATCGTACTTCGTCTTTGTGCAGGAGAAGCAGTTCAGATCGGAAGCTCTCGGTGGAATTGGTGCAGCAGCAGTTCTGGGAGGAATCATTGCGTTCATTGTCTTTGCTGTGGATCAGATGGTATCATCCATGGGTTTCCAGATACTTGCTGTGGCCATTGCAGTCTTCATTACAGCAATATATGTTGTAAGAAGTTCGCCAGAAAGAAAGATGAAGAAGCTTGGCAAGCTTCCCAGGACAGACAAGTGGTAGAATCCCCGGTTTCATAGCACGCAGATGGGCGCATAATGCGGCTTCCCGCATTTGAAACCGGTGTAAACGGATGTATTCTTAACAGAAATTTACCTAGTTTCCTGCCAGTGAATGTTCCAGAGGGCGAAATGATTCTTATCGTGCGTAAGTAATGGCAAAGGCAGGGCATCGAGTTTCTGAATTTCTTATGGGTTCAACGCCATACATTCTTCATGGTTTCCATATTTCAGATGACTCTACGGGTTTTCGGATCAAATAAGGCCTGAGGTCATTTTATTACTGCAATTGAAATATCACCCACATGAAGAGCATGCTGATTCACAACGCAATTATCGTTTCACAGGACATCAACAGGTCAGTCTTTAAGGGAAATATACTGATTGAGGGAAACAGGATCATCTACACCGGGCCGAAAGAGAAGGGGGCAGACGAAATCATTGATGGAACAGGCAGAATAGCCATGCCGGGGATGATCAACACACACTGCCATGTGGCAATGACGCACCTTAGGGGGCAGATTGATGACGTGCCCCTGTCCAGTTTCCTTGAAAGAACATTCAAGCTTGATGGCGAAAGGACTGAGAAAGGACTTTACAACTCTGCACTTCTTGGAATCAGGGAAATGGTGCATTCTGGCGTAACGTCATTCCTGGATCTCTATTACTCTGAGGACGTGATTGCAAGAGCAGTTGAAAAAGCAGGTATCCGCGGGTTCCTGGCATGGAATACCCTGGATGAGGATAAGACCACGCAGAAGGGGAATCCCGTGAAGAATGCACAGCATTTCATAAGTGAATTCAGGGGACGTGATCTGGTGACTCCAGCCATAGGTGTTCAGGGAATATATGTGGCAGGCGACGAGACCTATCTCTCTGCCCTGGATGTGGCAGACAGGGAGGATACCATAATACATGGACACCTTGCCGAGACCCGCCAAGAGGTTTACAATTTTGTAAAGGCTTCCAAAGGCGAAAGGCCAATAGAGCATCTTTCAAAAATCGGCTTCCTTGGCCCACGGTTCATTGCGGCGCATTCAGTCTGGGCAACACTCAATGAAGTCAGACTGCTTTCTAAGGCATCAGCCAGATC
>JAJZKX010000222.1 GCA_021850745.1 Thermoplasmata archaeon | reverse complement strand
CACAGCGGTGTTGAATATATTTATGGGGTGAAGGTTAGTTGATCATGCCTTAGGCCTTCTGGTAAGCTCCCTGATGGCTTTCCAGTCCTGTTCACTGAGGTCTGAGAGGAAACCAAACTGTGAAGCATTGGCAATTGCCTCGCCACCATCTATTGAAACAGCTTCACCGTTGATGAAAGAAGCTCCGTCACTTATGAGGAAGGCTGCGAGGTCGGTAAGTTCTTCATGGGTGCCGAACCTCTTGAAGGGGATTCTCTCGAGCATTCTGTCGGATAGATCCTTCGTAGGGGCAAGCCTGCTCCACGCGCCTTCTGTAGGAAAAGCACCCGGTGCGATGGCAACGTGCCTGATCCCATATTTCGCCCACTCTGCTGCAAGCGACTTTGTCAGGGCCAGTACTCCCCCCTTTGCGGCGGCCGATGGGGCAACGTAAGCGGATCCAGTGGTCGCGTATGTGGTTACTATGTTAAGGACCGTGCCTCCGTTCTTTCTCTCTATCCATCTTTTGCCAAGATCAAGGGTGCAGTAGAATGTACCATGCAGGACAATTCCAAGTATGCTGTCCACTGCATTGGGGGAAAGATATTCAAGAGGACTGATGAAGTTACCTGCAGCGTTGTTGATCAGTGTGTTGAAGTGGCCAATCTCATTTTCCATGGCATCAACTGCAGTGTGTATCTCTTCGGGTTTTCTTACATCAGCAACATGAAATGCAGCATTTATTCCAGCTTTCATGAGATCATCAACTGTTGCCGAAAGTCTTTTTTCACTGCGGCTCATTATGCCAACTGAGGCACCAAGAGAACCGAACTTGAAGGCCATGGATCTGCCCAGGCCTGTTGCGCCTCCTGTTATGAGGATTGTCCTGTTATTAAGCAAGCCAGTGGAAAACATGCATAGATAAGCAGCAAGTTGCCTAATGAACTTATTTCAGTTGCAGGTTGCCAAAGCTTTCCTGTTTGTTTATCATAACCATAAGCCTTGGAGTGCTCAAAAAGAGGATAAGGGCAACAATCATGAGAACTGATCCGAGAAACATCCACATAATGCTGAACTCTCCACCCGTGGCATCTACCAGGTATCCGGAAAGTGGAGTCCCCACGATGGATCCCATGCTGATGATGGTCATGCTGGTGCCGCTGTAAGTGCCTACGCTCCCCTTCGGGGCAATCTCGGATATCAACGTGACGTAATTGCTGTTCCACGCAACTGCAGTGAAACCTATGGCCACTGCCATTGCTGAAATTGCATATATGGAAGTCCCGGCATTGGGAAAAAGGAATAACATGACTCCAGCAAGTGCAGTTATCAATGTATAGTTCCTGAGCCTGTGGCCACCAAACAACCTCAAAGTCAGTGAGGGCCAGAGTATCCTCCCCAATACAGATCCAAGAAGAAGCACAATGAAGAGAACTTCAGCGACCAGGACCTCATAATTCATGCTAGTCATATACAGGACGAAGTAAGTGAAAACTGACTGCTGCCCCCATGACAGGAAGGCGGTAATTGCGCTTATGACAAGTATCCTCCTGTCCTTCAGCACAATCTTGATTGTTCCCTTCGTCTTGCCTCGGCTAGCCTTCTCCAGGGAACCTCTTTGCTCTCCGCGGATTATTATGGCTATAATGGCAGTGACAAAGAACAGGAATAGGAATGCAATCCTCAGGGAATAATGCAGGGCTAGCAATGGAAGGGCCAGAGCTGCGAGTATGGTCCCTATTGGGACCCCACTCTGCTTTATGCCCATGGGTGAGGCATGCCTGGGGAAGAAGTGGTCCATGATAGTGCTGTTTGTTGCAGGAGTTACCATTCCATACCCTGCACCGATGAGGTAGTATGCACCTATGAGAAGCAGGTAGGATTGGGAGAAGTAAGCCAGGATTGAACCAATTGCCAGCACTCCGTAAGATATTTTCAATGTCCTGTGCGGGCCCAGGGAATCTACAATCAGGCCTGACAGGAAAGAGACGCTCATTGAACCGATAAATACGGCACTTGTGATCAGGCCAACAGCTGCTTCATTGAGCAGAAAGCCATTTTTAATGAAATGAGATAACGGGGCATAGGATGAATTGGTGAAGTTGCCCATGATCTGCAGTACCATTATCTCTGCTAGAAAAAAGGCACTGCTTCTGACTTTCCTTGGGCTTTCCGTTGGTGGGTATTATGGCAAAGTGCATAAATTTAAACCACTTTTATCAAGTGACAAAAGATTGATTTGAGCTGATGGTTTGCAGGAAACCAAGTGGAAGTCTATAAATCCAAACTGACCATTGGCTTAATACAAAGGGCTTCCATGGAATACAGAGAAGATTTCAGGACTTTCAGCGTGCTTGTTTCCGAAAACAGGGAAGTAATGAGCAAGTGCATAGAGGCAATAAACAGAGAATTTTTGAAAGGCCAGTTCCACCTTGAAATCTCTCAGTATGAGATTACTGTGTTCTTGAACATGCTCGACCTGGAGAAATTAAAGGGGGTGGTTTCTGCACTTGAGACCAAATATTCTCTCCCCTTGAATAATGAACTATCTCAGATTGTCAGGGAGATAGAATCCATTGGAAGCTATGGTGTTAAGGCTGGCAAGAGGTCTTATGTCCATTACAACAGGGAAAGGAAAGTAAGTGGAAGGAAGCAGAAAGTACTGGAAAGGGGCGCCTACTTTTATGCGCAGGAGAATGATTTCAGCACGGTCAACAACTCCCTGCCAACTAGATTCCTTGACACCGTTAGCGTTGCCGATTCTCAAGAAGCTCTCAAGCAGATGCCGGATAACTGCGTGGATTTGGTTTTCACTTCGCCTCCTTATAATTTTGGATTGGACTACGGAGAGCACCGGGACGGAGTCGACTGGAACCTCTATTTCGAAAAACTCTTTGCAATATTCAAGGAATGCATCAGGGTTACAAAGTATGGTGGCAGAATCGCAGTTAATGTCCAACCTTTGTACTCAGATTTCATTCCAGCCCATCACATAATCTCAGATTTCTTCATGCGGAACAGGATGATCTGGCGGAACGAGATACTCTGGGAAAAAAACAACTACAACGCAAAATACACCGCCTGGGGCAGCTGGAAGAGCCCCAGCAATCCCTACCTAAAGTATACATGGGAATTCATTGAGGTCTTTTCAAAGGGAGACCTAAAACATCCTGGAGAAAGTGCACTTTCTGATATAACAGATACGGAATTCAAGGAATGGGTCAACGCGAAATGGAGCATAGCCCCGGAGAAGAA
>JAJZKX010000221.1 GCA_021850745.1 Thermoplasmata archaeon | reverse complement strand
GGAACACCGTCCAGCGAAGTTGGAGACATTCTCTATGAAATAGGGGCTGAGGCAGGGATGAAATTCGAATTTTCCGTGAATGAAAAAGTTGCCATGGAATCGGCATTTGCCGCCTCTCTGGCAGGGCTGAAATCCTTTGTTTTCATGAAGCATGTGGGGTTAAATGTTGCCTCCGATGTGCTCATGAGCATTTCCTATACTGGAATCCGTGGCCCCATGGTCATCATGACTGCGGATGACCCTTCAATGTTCTCCTCTCAGAATGAGCAGGACAACCGCCACTACGCACATTTTGCCCATGTCCCCCTAATCGAGCCCTCAAACCCGCAGGAGGCCAAGGAATTTCTCAAAGTGGCCTTCGAGATATCAGAAATGGAAAATCTTCCGGTTATATTCAGGACAACCACAAGGATAAGCCATATGAGGGGCATCGTAACCCTTTCACCTGTTACGGCACCAAACCTCGGGGGAAGATTTAAGAAAGGGGGCAGGAGCTTTGTATCACTGCCTTCGAACGCATATGGCTATAAGGATGAACTGGTTGCCAAAATGGGGCGAATTGGTGAGCATGATTTCCAGGGAGTCCTGAACAGAAGTGAAGGGGACCATGAATCCAGGATTGGCATAATAACGTCTGGAGAAGCTTACAATGTCCTCAGGGACGTGCTTGACAAACACCAGATTGATGTTGAAGTCCTGAAACTTGGCATTACAAACCCCATGCCTGAAAAAGCAGTAAGGGAATTCCTGTCAAGGCACGGTAACATCATTGTGGTGGAGGAAGTAGACCCGATCATAGAATCGGATGTTCGGGCAATTGCTGATGCTGGTTTTCCTGAAGTGACTATCCATGGTAAAATGGATGGTACCATACCCATGAGCCATGAGACTTCGCCAAACACCCTTGAAGAATCACTTGCAGTCAAGCTGGGATTCATTGTTGCAGACAGAAAACCGTACATACAGGGAAATGAACTGCCACCGAGGCCACCGGTACTTTGTGCTGGGTGCCCCCACAGGGCCACATATTTTGCGGTGAAGAGGGCAGTGAATATGCTTAAGTTGGATGATCCGATTTATTCCTCAGACATCGGGTGTTACTCCCTTGGCAATTACGAGCCTTTCAGCGAGGCAGACATTATGCTTGAAATGGGTTCTTCTGTTGGTGTTGGTTCAGGCTTTACCAAGGCAACCGACCAGAGGATAATCTCGTTTATTGGCGACTCAACTTTCTTCCATGCAGGTATTCCTGCACTGGTAAATGCGGTAAACAACAATTCACGGATGCTTGTTGTGATCATGGACAATGATGTTACAGCCATGACCGGACGGCAGCCAAACCCCGGGACTCCAGTTTCACTAACTACAGGAAGGCAGAAAAACCAGTCCATCGAAAATATAGTCAGATCCCTTGGTGTTGACAGCGTAAAGACAGTGGACCCTTACAACCTGAAGGAGACGCTTGGGGCAATAATGGAAGGCCTGAAGAATGAGGGTGTGTCAGTGGTTATTGCAAAACGCGAATGCGCAATCCTCCGGGACAACCGAATGAGGAGGGAGGGGATAGAAGTGAAGTATCAAGTTGTTGCTGAGAAATGCTCCTCATGTTACAACTGTGTTGAGAATTTTGCGTGTCCTGCCCTTTCAGTATCCAACGGAAAAGTAACTATTGATCCTGTGCTCTGCGATGGGTGCGGTGTGTGTTCCCAACCTTATGTATGTCCTTTCAAGGCAATCGAGGTGACCAGCAATGAAAACTAATATTTTGCTTGCGGGAGTAGGTGGACAGGGAGTAATAACACTGGGACTCATAATATCCCAGGCTGCCATAGAGCAGGGGGAGAAAGTTATCATGTCAGAGATACATGGCCTTGCGCAGAGAGGAGGTTCAGTGACTGTTGATGTCAGAATAGGGGATTACCACGCCCCGATCATACCTGATGGAGATGTGGACCTCACCATTGGCATGGAACCTCTTGAAACAAAACGCGCATTGTCAAGGGCGCCAACTGGATCCAGGGTTGTTATGAGCACAGAGAAGCTTGTGCCCGTGTCTTTGAGCATCAGGCATGAGGAGTACCCTGACCTGCATCTTTTGACTGAATCTATTTCTGAGAATTTCCGCCTGAGAACTATAGACGCAGTTTCAGCTGCAAGAAAATCTGGAAGTTTCAAGGCTGCAAATATTGCACTGCTTGGATTTGCAATTGGAACAGGCTGGCTCGACCTTTCACTGGAATCTGTCAAGAACCAGATCAGCAGGATCTTCTCAAAAAAGTCACTTGAAATCAACCTTAGCGCACTGGAGTCAGGCCTCGAAATGGGAAAGGCAGCGCAACAGGAATTTGTGCAGCACCCGGCCTAAGGCTTTATGCCAAGATATCCGGTTATAATCCTGTAGGTCAATCCCCAGACAATCCAGCCGCCATAATCTAATGCTGGAAAACCGTTCAGCGGCTGTTTGGCTCTCCTGTATTCCAGGAGGTTGACGGCTTTGATTTCCGCCACTTCCGGTCCGGGTTTTGCGTTGGACAGGTCTTCCACTTCTATGACAAATGGATAGACAATAAGATCCGGAGCCCTAAAAGGGGTTACCAGCTGTAGGGCTTCCACAATCTGGTTTTCCCTGAGTTCCAGGTTCACTTCTTCACTTATCTCCCTTAGAAGGCCCTGCTGTATGGATTCCCCATTCTTTATGTGGCCCCCTGGAAATGCTATGTTGCCGGACCACGGATCACCGGGGTATTCTCCTCTCTTTATTAGCAGGGAGAGGGCCCCGCTCCTCAGAATGCCTACAGCAGCTTTTCCGCCAATCATAAAGTACTATGCCAGAAGATGGATGAAATCTGAGACCTTCTGCCCCTCAGATATGCCCAATTTTTTGGCTTCTTCTGAAACGCCCGCAGCTTTGCTTTCTAGTAGAGTCTTCAAATCGTTTACCCCTGAGACCCTTACTGCGCAGTCCCCGAGTTTATTTGCCGCATCCAGGTTCAGATAACCACACATCACGAACCCTTTCTTGCCCTTAAGGAGAAGTAGCGGAGCCTTTGTCATGGGCACCTTAATGTATTCATACCTAGAGCCTGAAATTTCAACTGTGTCTGCTTCCATCATGCCCATACATGTACTGCTGAAATAAAGGAATTTTGCACTGCAAAAGCGGCATGAGATTATTATGTAAAAAGCTTGTAAAACAAAGCGTTTTTGAACTAATGAAGTTTAGAAATGGTTATATAGAAGTTTATTTTTACTTGCTGAGGACTG
>JAJZKX010000220.1 GCA_021850745.1 Thermoplasmata archaeon | reverse complement strand
TTTTCTCTCTCACTCATAAATAACCCTTTCTTTCTTTATTTATAAACTATATTTAAACATGCTTTTAATACTAAGGCAAAGACAGCTTTTCAAATTTCTCCTGCTTTAACTAATTTTGTGAGAAATTTCCTCATAAAATGGACCAGCGAATTAATAGGGCGATTTTCACCGCCGTCCAAATGCCCTTGATTTAATATCGGGAAAAAATGGAAAGTTGCTTCTTTTTATATTTAAAAGAAAAGAAGTTTAGGAGAGGTTGTGGAAATTTAACATTCATCCCATGTTGAGGGCTTCCTTGGCTTCATCTGTCATCATGCTGGGGTTCCATGGCGGGTCCCAGACAAGTTCCACGTCAGCAGCTTCCACATTTTCTAGATTCTCCACCACCCTCTGTGCCTCTGATAATATCCATGGGGTAACCGGGCAGGTTGGAGCTGTCATGGTCATTTTAATGTAAACTCTGTTATCATTGATGTCAATGTCATAAACCAGCCCGAGGTTTACAACATCCATGCCGATCTCTGGATCAGATACCTGTTTCAACTGCTCCAGAATTTCTTCCTTGGTAACCATTCTAATCTGGTTATCAATTAATGACTAATACTTAACAATTTTGTGCTTCGGAACTTGTCTAAAGCTAATTTTTATGTAATATTTGCGCTTCTTCCTGCATTCCAATGCAAATATAAACACTCATGTTTAAATTGCCTGTGCCAAAACAAGCGTGCATTCCTAAAGGCATCATAGCTTCTGGTCCAGTCCAAAATAACCAGCGGCGATTCTCGGAACAAAGGCATTTCTCAATGATTCAAGAATAAGTTCCTTTCTCTTGAGCTGCCCCTCTGTGAAGGCGCCTATAACACCATTATGTTTGCCTATGGCCTCTGTCCCATAGAGCACTTCAAAAGCTCTAGACTCCTCGAGTCCATCCTTGAGCAAATTAACCATATCATCTGGAATTTCAAATCCGCTGCTTGTGCCAATAGTTATCCTTGAGTAACGGTCAATAACAGCACATACGTGAATATCTAAACACTTATTGGAAATGGATTCCCTGAAAATTCCAGATTCTATTCCGATTCCGTAGTCCCTCTCATTCAGGGCTGAAATGGCCCTCTTAACAGCCATCCTGTAAGTTTCGTCTCCAAAGGGTTGGTTTGTATCCAATTCATACTCTGAATTGATTTCGACCTCAAAATTTCTCATTATCGTGGCTAAATAAATACCTAATGTGGAAACTTTGAGTTCATTGCCTGTGGATATGCCGACCCTTACTGGCTTCATCCTTTTTCCTGAGGTGTTTATTTCCCCGGCAATAATCCTTGTTGAACTTATGGGAAAAAGGTCTTCAGCAAGGATTACGGGTACTGTTATAATTTCCAGTGGCTTCAAGCCGTTTGAGATCCTCTTCCTGTTTATTGTCTCGGCAGTCCCCATTGTTTCCCTGGAGACAACAATTGCAGCATAATCCGTATTTGTTTCTGTATTTCCAGACCTGGTCCCCAGTGGCAGCACCTCAAAGTCATTGCCCAGTTTTGACATGAATCTTTCCAGGTTCCTTTTCCTTAGGGAGTAGCTGAACCCTTTGTAGGTCTTGTTATGTTTGAGGTATTCGTCTGTTGTAAGTCCTACTACCACCCTGTTACCGGTATTGAAAGCATATTTCAGCATGAGCTTATGCCCCTTGTGCAACTTTGAAAATGTGCCCCCAAGTACTGTGATCATTACAAAATTGGTATGGGTAAAAAGATAAAGAATTAATGTTGAAAGTAAAATAATGTAGTTAGTTGGACTGGAGTGGCCCAACCTTCTTTTGCACAAGGTTCCCCAGTTTCTCAATCCCACGATAAATCTGGTTTTCCTCAGAGAAAGTGAAATTGAGCCTCATGCTGTTTGCCTGGCTTCTAGCTGGAGAGAATGCGTTCCCACTTACGTATGCAACGCCTTCCTGGATCGCATCTTTAAGCATGTCTGTTGTGTTTATCCTGCTATCAACAGTGGCCCAAAGAAACATTCCGCCGTCTGGTTTAGACCACGATGAATTCTCAGGAAAATACTCATCCAGTGCTTTTAGCATTGCATCTCTTTTCTTTCTGTACAGGTCTATTGACTTGGGAATCTGCTTCTTAATTATGCCCCTCTTTAGGTACTGCCATGCAACATACTGAGAAAATGTACTGGAAGAGAGATCAAGTGCCTGTTTAAGAAGATTGAATTTGCCGACAAACTCCTCGGGGCCAATTGTATAACCCATCCTGAGGCCAGGGCACATTACTTTTGAAAATGTGCCAAGGTAGACGACACTTGCGTCCTTGTCCAGTGCGCTGAGCATGGGAATCCTCCCGCCTGAATACCTCAACTCTCCATATGGGTTGTCTTCCACAAGCGGAACATCGAACTGTTTTGAAATTTCAATGAGATGTTTCCTCCTCTCGAGACTCATGGTAATACCTGTAGGATTCTGGAAGGTTGGGATGGTGTAGATGAACTTTGGCCTCCTTCCCTCTGAAATCAGCTTCTTGATTTCAGTTTCCGCCACGTCAGTCCTCATTCCTTCGTTGTCGATGGAGATTGAGTGCATATCTGCCTTGTTAGCGTCAAATGCCGATATTGCCCCGACATAAGTGGGTTCTTCCGTGATTACTGCGTCGCCGGGGTTCACAAGAACCTTTGCCAGTTCGTACAGACCCTGCTGAGAACCTGATGTGACTATGATGTTCTGTTCTGATGTTTTTATCTTTTCAGTTTCTAGGACAAGATTCTTGATTTCTGTCCTGAGATCATTCAAACCGCCTGTATTTCCATACTGGAGTGCAAGAGAACCATACTGGGACAATACGTCGTCCATGATTTCCCTGATGTCATCCATTGGAAATGTAAGTGGGTTTGGCATTCCTCCGCCAAAAGAGATGAAGTCTTTTGCCGATGCATACTTCAATAACTCTCTTATCTCTGACGGCCTAAGGTTTTTCAGTGAGTCAGAAAATCTAAACTGCATAGGGACCAATATGTTATCGTAAAAAAGGTTATAAACCTGATGAGCCACGCATTAACACGGATTACATCTCAGGCGCTTTTTCTGGCATATTAAATCTTGTTCCTTACTAATTACCATGGAGATTTATAGATACGATACCTATCTATTTTGCAGGTGAAATAAATGGTCTTTGTAGATGACCTTGCAATAGAACTGTTCGCAATGTCTCTTGTTGGTGTTGTGTCCATATATATGACCGGCGCCGCGTTTTTAAACTACAGGAGGAACGGCA
>JAJZKX010000219.1 GCA_021850745.1 Thermoplasmata archaeon | reverse complement strand
AATCATCACAGATAGAGAAGCCATTATCTCTAAACCCCATGATTGAATCATAATCTTTCACTGCGCCTGTGGCTATAAGAAGAATGTCATAGTTTATTCTGGATCCACCGTCTGTAATAACAACCTTATTCACAGAATCAATTTTTGCGACATTATCCATTACAAATTTTGACCATTTCCTTTCCACTGTCTGTTTTAACGGAATCCGAACCTTTGAAAGTTCCTTTCCAGCAAAGGCTACCTCCGGCAGAGAGGGTTTTTCTATACTGAATTCAGATCGGTCAATTAGCGTAATGTCCACAGTAGTTCCAAGAACTTTTCTGAGCCTGTAGAGAACCCTGAGGCCTGCGAAGCCCCCTCCAATTATTACTATTTTTTTCATTTAGTTCAATTAAATGAATGATACATATTATCTTTTAGTTTATGACATTGTCAATAATCAGTTGATTAGTCCACAATCCATTATTCTGGGCGGAGTGCAAGAATTATAATTGAAACGTTGATCTGCATTAGGTGGAGGCAAAATCTCCGGATTAAAGGTAATTTGAAAGGTAATCCAGAGATGAATAGCTCATATGGAGGTTTTTGAGGGTAGTTGATCAGAGCACATATTTAGGCAACCCTTATAAGAACCTGTGGGTTGAGAAGTTATGGCAGATAAAAGGACAGTGGATTTAGTGCCCATATCCGAAGAGGATTTCAAAGCATTTCTGGACTTACAGATAAGTGAGTATGCCCGAGAAAAAATAAAGTCAGGGAACTGGGTCGAAAGTGAAGCTTACGATTTATCCAGAAAGTCATTTATGGGGCTCTTGCCGGATGGGAAGGATACTTCAGGTCATTCAATATTGACCATCACTGATGCAGAAAGCAAAACAGGTGTGGGGACCCTGTGGGTTGAATGGAAAAACAAGGAACATAACTCATCATATATCTGGGACGTAATAATACATGAAAAATTCAGAAGAAGAGGTTACGGAACATTAGCACTACAGCTCCTTGAAAAAATGGCAAAGGAGAGGGGATCAAACGGCATAAGCCTGCACGTGTTTGGGCACAACAGGCCGGCAATATCCATGTATGAATCGCTTGGGTATTATGCAACAAACATCATAATGAAAAAGGACCTGGGAAATGTAGACCCTTAAGACGGAAAGAGGTTGAAAACATCCTCTGTGGTCGCCTGGCAAAAATCATACTTAAATCAGATCTGAAACTAACATCGGACGCCATTACAAAATACTCAGGCATATCTGACCAAATATTCTTATATCTTGTAACGGTATAATTTGATATGAATAATATACACTCGAAAATATTAGTGATTGCTGTTCTTTCTGCAGTGGTCATATCTATGCTTGCTATAAATGGTGCAGCTTTCACCAGCAATGCAAACTCCGGCAGCGGAAGCAATACCCCTATTATGGCTTCGAATGGGCAAATTCACCCGTTTGACATTCAGCAGTCAGTCAGATATTATGTGTCAACCTCTGGAAATAATTCAAACAGCGGGCTATCATTATCCCAGGCTTTTGGAAACATTTCCCATGCAGTTAGCGCTGTACCTTCAGGTTCTACGATAATTGTGGCTCCTGGCACTTATGTGACAAGCCAGCCGATAATAATAACTAAGGCGCTAACTATCAGGTCTTTCTCTGGAAATTACATTTCAAGCCACGTGTACCTGATTGCAGTTCCCAATGAAATAAACCTGAATGGAAGGGCATCTGCATATTTCCAGCTAGGAGGTTCTTCAGCCCCTAATACCTATGCTGGAAGCCCTGTGACAAATGTTACCATAATGGGATTCAATTTTCATGGCGCCGGAATACAGGTTCCTGGAACTGGAGGGGCATACCTGAATATAGTGGACAACAGTTTCACAAATATGTACGTTGAACCCATTGGATACCACGCCAACCCGCTGGGAACAACAGAACCATTCAGTTACAAATTCCCTCTGGACAATTTCATTAATGTTTCTGGAAACTATATCAATAATGTCAGTACATCCAATCTGTATTACGCCTCTGGAATATGGCTGGGTAATCTTCAGAACAGCACAATTTCGAATAATGTTGTGATGAATACAGATTATGCAGGCATTATACTGACTGGGAGCAATCAGGGCAATGAGGGAAATAACCTAGTATATGGAAATATCGTCCGGGATGTGCAGCAGGAAGGTATACAGATAGCCTTTGGATTTAATGTGAGGGTTATTGACAATACGGTGATATCAGCCGGGATGGGCGGGACTACTGTAGGAAAGGATGCAGGAATCGCAATATTCAATCCTAACCAGGAGAATATAATTATGACCGGAAATACCCTGAAATACAGTTATGAGGGTTTAGGCATATCGCAGGCTAATACCCCATTCACAGACCTTTCTCTTGGTGAAGGCTTTGTGTTTTTCCAGAACAACATTATTGGGAATGGCATTGGAGTGGCTAACAACGCCGCAACTGGTATGTTGAATGCGAGCAACAATTATTGGGGTCTACATTTCCTGCCTGCTTTGAATGGATTCAATGGATATTCTGGTAACGTATCTGTTCTTCCGGTATCCCATCATCCATTCGTAAATCAGAGAGAGTTTGGTTTTGGTATGATTTTTTCTGGTTTATTCAGTTTCCCAAGCAGGTCACTGGAGAGCTTTATCTTCAGGTGAAGGGGCCGTTTAAAACTGCCCCAACTTTTAATAAAATTAACATTTGTGGAGCTGGAAGGACTTTTTCAATAAAATAAACGAGTAACTGCATGTCTCTGTATAGTAAAATATTTGATTTAATTGAGAATGAGCCAAAAGGTGGGAATGCTAAATCAGCAGGAAAGAAGTGAGATCCTGAAATTATCCTGGAACAACATTTTCCCCAATTCTCTTTATGGATTTCTTTCACTCCTGTCGATTTTACTCATGTATTTTCTTGGAATGCGCCAAGGAACAGTGTTTACAGATCCCATTCTTGATCCAATGCTCTACCAGCCATTTGCTGGAATCGCAGCAATAGTTCTGCTCAACGCATTACTGGGCAGGCATCCCACAGTACAGGCGTATCTTGTTGGGACACTTGTAGTGGCCTATGCCTACATGGCAGTTGCTGTTCTTCCGGATTTCAGCCTTTTCATCTTTCCCCTGATTTCACTGGCCCTTTCGGTTATGCTTGCCTCAAGGATAAACATGCCCCGGAAATCAAAGATTTCCAGGATTGCAATGTTTGTGTCGGTGTCAATCTTTATGCTGATTCTTGGGGGTGCACTTAGATTTTACAA
>JAJZKX010000016.1 GCA_021850745.1 Thermoplasmata archaeon | reverse complement strand
AAGCAGCCCTATTAATTCCCGTAGAGAATGCGTTCTTGGGTATGTCCCATTTAATTTCAATGCATAATACTTCAGAAGAAGCTCACAATGCTGGCGAATCGCTATAAGGACCAGGTCCCATTTTTTGTCAGATACCAGATGATCAGCCTCTTCCCGATATTCTTCGCTTCTCAGCTTTAAAATTTTAATGTCTGAGGCCGGCATTTATATTTCATTTGACATTTACATAATGTTATTAATTTTCTCTTGAACTATAAGCAAGAGAGGCATGAATTTGAATGCTGTATAACAACAGTTATACGGCATTAAATAAATTAGCTGCAACTTTTATCGATAATTTCTTCTACAGTTGTGATAAATCGTCTCCAGTCTTTCAAATTTTTCTCATTGTCCTTTAATTGAAGTTTAGACCTAACATCTTGGTAAATTTTAGGATCGTGCAACTTCTCCTTTGTGGCTTTGAGTTTTAATTCCAAACTTTGGCATTTAAACGAATTAAATAAATCAATCACCTCTTTGTGTACAAATTTTCGATTAAATACGGAGTACAGATCAGAAAGGTCCTGATCTCTGCCAGCTTGCAGTTTTAATGCCCATAAAGCCTCTAGCCTTACCAGTGGGACTTCTATTTCCGTTGAATAGTTTAGACCCACTATCTTCTGCAATATCGGTTCTTTATTGATCCAACCAGCAGGTATATCAATCTGGGCCTCCCTGTCTCTTACAGCTCCAATCAGCAAATCTATAGTGACTTCTTCTTTCTGATAACGGACAAAACTTCCGTCATAGTTCTGCGGATTAGGTTTTGCTGTTTTTTCCACTAGAAATTCATTTTGTGTGAACCAACGTATAACTTCACCTGAAGAGTCCTTGGTAATAACTAAGTCTAAGTCTGTTGAATAACGTAATGTTCCATAGCCTAACACTGAATATCCCCCTATGATAGTGGCTCCTGTTCTCCAGGGAAACTGGTTCAATAATTGAATGGATTTCTTTTCTCGAACAGCTTGGTTAATACTCAATTAAGTCATCTGCCTCTGCAAAGAGCCCCCTATGTTCCCGTATGAGTTCTAAGGTCTTTTTTTTGGAAATTACCTTATCGCCGTTAAGAAGGGTGTAGCTCACATGTTTTCGTGGGATCAAATTAACCACGGCCCCAATCTTTCTGTTTCCAACAGATGGGATAGAATGTTCTCTTAGATATTCATTCCATTTTCCTAGGTCTTTAACATTCACTTCTATATAGTATGGCCTGTAATAGGGGTTCGGGCCGATAATATAAGCCCCATTTGTCCATTTTTCAACTGCAGAGGACCATGTCAACGCATATTCATAAGGGGAAGAGCGGACTATTCTCTCGACCCTTGTCCATTCATGGCTTCTATTGTCAACTCTCTCAGATGGAGAAAGGAAGCGATATTTGCCTCTTCCGGTGCGTTCGACTAGACCTTTAAATTTAAGATCTGACAGCAACTTAGCACTCCGATCAAGTCGTAACAGTATTCGCACATCCTCAGCCGTGAACTCGGAATCTCTGAAATGTAAGCTGAGTACATCAGAGTAAGTCATACCCATATTCCTAAATAATCGGAACTTATATTTAAAGATATTTAAAACTTAATAGAAAGATTTAAAAATTTTTAATGCAAAGTGCCTTTGTCTTTCAGATGCAAGGACAGAAGTAACATAGGGCTCAATGGCACTCCTAAGTTTTATTGTTTCATGAACTTTTTTTCCGACACGAGGCGGCTAGATTTTTTCCATGGGGTAAAGCATACTCTGCCATGCTTAGATGTAACCGTTTTATGAAGTAAATTAACAATGGTGTGATTAGTATCTATTTGTCGTTATTTTGCAATTGGTAAACAATTAGTTTGCACACATGCCCTAAAGCACCAGGCCTCATTTTTAAAGAAATATGCAAAAATGGAAAAATAAACAAGTTGGGAAAGGTTATAAAGATAGATATTGGAGTAAGGATTTTTTCACATTCCTGATATCAGTGATTTTCTTTATGTCATCCATTATTCTAATTGTCAAGACGTCGTCATCGAAGTTTTAGATCTGTAATACTAAAGAGAACATATATGGAAAAAATTTTCAGTAAATAGTGTTTCATCTGATAATTATAGGTATTAAACTTATAAGGCTGCTGATTGTTATCCTATTTATTAGTTATTATATATGTACTATACCGGACTATTAAGAATGTGATATGGAAGAACAGTGTTAATGACTGGACTTCATATTTCAACAAAAATAAACTTTGAGTTTTCTGACAATGTAAAATGAAATTATTCTTAAGTTCTAGATTACTTTATAAACGAAACGATATCTACTAATAAATAATATGAAAAAAGCCATAGCTTTTTTAATTTCATTTTTAATGATTTTGAGTGTTTTAGTTGTATTTGTTGGGTATCCACCCCAAGACATCAGCCAAGGCGGAATAAGTACTCCAATGGTGGCCATTCCCTACCAGGGAAACATCACGATTGAACCAAACGGCGTAATTAATGAGTCTCCTGCTGGTGCCCCCATTAAAGCAACTTCCAATGGATATGTACTAACGGGAAATATAACTGGCAGCATTACCATAGAAAGGAGTGCAATTTTGCTTAATGGCTCTGGATACGTGATTTCCTCATCGAGCAAGTCGTACAGCATTGGTTACCTCAATATCACTAACAGCAGTGGGGTTTCAGTTGTTGATTTGTCGATTAACGCATCTTCCTCCGGGTCACCAACTGTTGGAATATTTTTATACAATACTTCAAATGACAATTTGTCCGGCCTAAACATAACTGCCTGGGGCGCAGGCGTAATGGTATCAAACTACACTTCATCTGTGAACATTTCCAACAGCCATATTTCCGGGCCGCAATCTTATGGAGGTGGATATCTATCAGGTGGGGTGGTAATGGGTGCCTACCTGGACATGTTTCTGGCACATAGTGGAGGACCTGTATCAACCAACACTACCTCCGATATAACGCTTTATGGCGATAACATCAGCGCATTCAATCAGGGAGCGGCAGTTTTGTCAAATTCAAACAATACCCTGGTAAAAGACTCAAAAATAATAGCTGCGTCAATAAGTGATCCTGCCTCCATAATAATGTTCCATAGTGGCGCTGCAGTCATTGACAATTCATTTAACCTTACTTCAACTATGGCTGTAAACATCTCGAACCCATATAATTCCGGGCTATCAGATCTGCAGGTTGTCGGCAATTTTATAAAAGACAAACTTGGGCCTGACACACAATATACAAATCCAATTATCTCGACCAATGGATCAGCTCTGATAAAAAACAATTCTCTGAAAATCGATGTAAACAGTGGATTGTATCAGGAAGGCATCCTTGCCACTGGAAAAAGTGCAGTAATAAGCGGTAATTTACTTGATTTTTATGATACAAACAACAAGTCCTTAGTTGATGGTATTGCAATCGATACCACTATTGCACAAATTACTGGCAACCACATAAGTGGGATCTCGCGTGCCACTTACCAAGGGTTCATAGGGTGGAATAATTATGGGTATGTTGCCAATTCAACTATTTCCGGCAACGTGATGTTTTTTAACTCCTACTATTCTTCATATGGATTTGCCATATATGGAAACAACGACACATTTTCCGGCAATAGGGTGGTCATTGAGAATGGGTCAAGTGATTTGGGGATTGGGATGTATGGGGTTGCTACTAAATCACCCGCAAGTGGCTTTTACAATGTGACACATAACACAGTCATAATGAAAAACCAGTCCGATGCCGAAGGAATTTTTGTTTCATCTTACAATGGATTTATGAGCCATAATAACGTTTTTCAGAACAATGTCTCAATAAATTCCACTGCGGAAATAACAGCTTTATATATATCAGGGGTAAATGATAGCAGCGTGTTTGGGAATGTCTTAACCTCATCAAGTGCGACCCCCTCACACACCAGTATGATTTATACAGAAGATGTAAATAATATGACTATCAATTCCAACAACATAGGTGCTGTAAATTCAGGTAATTTGACTGGAATTCAAATGTTTATTTCTACTCATAGCACAGTGGGCAATAATACAATTTCAAACATACCAGTTGGTACTTTCCTAGTTGATTCCAATAATGAAACAATTAATGGCAACTATTACACAAATACAAGCCAGGACGCTCTTAGATTTAATCACGCAGACAATGTAACTATATATCACAATGATTTTGTAAATTACACTGGAATAAGTGAAGTGGGAATCAAGAATATAAAGTTCAACCTTTCCTATCCAATCGGAGGAAATTACTGGAGCAACATTTCAGGACATTACGTTGACCAGAAGTCGGGACCTGGCCAGAACATGCCTGGCTCTGATGGCATAAATGACGGTGCTTTTTCCCCAGCTGCAAATCTAACTGATTACTATCCTCTGGTGCATAAATGGACAAGGCCACAGATAGTGTTCAATGCACCAAGTGGAATCAATGGAACAACTTGGAAGGTCACCTTCAATGGTCAGACAAAGCAGTCAACTAACGATACCATTACATTCAACATCCTTAACGGCACGTACCAGCAGTACAGCTACTCTTACTACAACTCTACACTATACTACACAAACAGCCCGAATGGCAATTTTTCATATGTGGGGAGTGGAGTATCAATAAATGTACCCTATTTCCATTATTCATACATAACGGGGCATTTGAACCTTTCAAACTACACCTTGTATATCAATGGAAAACAAATTACTGTGGAAAATGGAAGTTTCAACCTTACTGTAACAGCTGGCAGTTATGATGTGGTAATTTCCTCGACAGGGTATCTTACCTACAATCATACCTATAATGTGTCTCCCGGAGAAATATTGAATGTGAGCCCAACACTTGGAAAAAACAATCCAGGAAGTGTTCCAATTTCCAGTTTGACATATGCAATTGCTGCTGTTGCAGTCATAGCTGTTGCTGGAGGAACCTGGCTCTACATGAGAGGCAGGAGGAAAAAATGATTCCACTTCTAATTTCAATTTTTAATGGGGAAACTATAATTTATAATTAGTTTTCCAAAATAACACTGTCCAATTCGCCAAGGTGGTTGTTTTAACCAATTTGCAAGACGTTGCCCGAATTGCATTTATATCTTTTCCTAAAAACGACAAATCAAATTTAAACCCGCGAACTTTTTCTCGCAAAGGGACATATTTTTTAAACATGCCAACAATCATCGAAGGTTGGGTTCATTCGGCTACCGCAATATTCTAAGAGATCATTCACTGCTAATCGCTGGGTCCGGGGCAGTTGTCCTTTCTGTTATTGGAATCATTTATTATTGGTCCATATTTTATTCGGGATTTCAGTGGGTCTATCATGCCTCGGCCAGTATTGCATTTCCTGATTTGTGGCCATATTTAATTCCCATGATGCCGGCCCTCAATATCTGCATATACCTGCTTGGTGGAATTGGGGTTTTCCTCATTGGAAAGGAATACATCGAGACTGACCGTTATATCTACTTCTCCGTTGCTGCTTTTCTCCTTTATTTCCCGCTTGCAGGCATAGACTGGTCTGTTTTCACAACAATAAGTATATTCCCGTCAATTTTCCTCCTCGGGTTCTACTTCTACAAGATAGGGGCACGTTGGATTTCAGGCATACTCTTCATATTGTCTGGGGCAACCTTCCTAGTCTTCATTCCGGCAATTATGCTGACAGGTGCTACCATATTTATGAAGGACAGAAAAGGAAAAATGTTAGGTGCTGGCTGGCATTTCGGCATTTCCATCTTGTTAATTTCAATGCTCCTTTTCCTCACATGCCTGATGCGTGGCTACCTTGTGGGGTTTTATGGACCTATAAATTCCGGAGGATATGGATATCTCTTGGAGGCAGTTTCTAGCTTAACTTTTTCCAAGCCGCTTTTCTTCATATTTCTCTTGATACCACTGGTAACATTTGGATTCTTTGGTCCCAGGCTGGTCCCTGTAACATTACCCTACTACATTTTTGGCATAATAGTGGCAGCAGCTGGAAAAACGCCTGAACCTATAGTTGCTATCTTGGATCTCGCCCTGCCACTGACATTCATCGCCTCCATTATTTGGATAGGGAAGATGGCAGAAGCAGAGATTGTTCAAACAGAGACACGCATCATCAAATTTGCTCTTTTCACCCTAGTCCTTATGAACATTCTTATTTTTGTTTCCTACATTCCATTTTTAGGTGTCCTTTCAACATTGTTTGGATTTTAAAATTCAATTTCAAAGTAGGGGACCAATGCAGTAGACGTTTGTTTAAATTTAACAGAAACCGCGCGCTCCTGCGAGGTTTTAATTTCCGACTTCGGTTATGCGGGCTTCAACAAGAAATACAATCTTACCTCGGAAGGACCCCTAAAATGACCTTGTGTAAGGGAAACTCAATGCCACCGCCAGCCAACTTCCTGTTAGATATGCTTGCCGTAATTGCATGAGTCAAATTAGGGGCAGTTGTTTTCATAGGGGTTAGAAAGAATAATTAATGCCTTTCTACTTTTTTACAAAAACAAACCTAAAAAAGAAGGTTGATTATGAAAAAGGAAGCATTTTGCCCTACAGCTTCTCCTTAACACTCTTTTTCAGGAGAAACTGGATCTTCAGCCCGCATTTCAGGCATGTTGAATCAGGGAGCAGGTTTACACTCCTTGTCTGCACATAATCCCTCTCAACGAGAAGTTCTCCGCATTTTGGGCAATAGGTATTTTGTTCCCTCAAACCGGGCACATTTCCTATGTATACATATTTCATGCCCATGTCTGTTGCAAGTTTGTGGTGCTCTTTCAAGGTTTCAACTGGCGTTACTGGGAGATCTCTGAGAAGGTAATCAGGATGAAAACGGAGAAAACTCAATGGCAGTTGGGGCCCGTAGATATCCATCAACCTTGATATCATCGAACATGCTTCAGAAAGGTTGTCGCCAATCTCTGGGATGACGAGATCTGTAACTTCCACATGGATATCTGTGCCTTTCAGAATAGAAAGTGTGTCAAAAATGGCTTCTGGATTGGGAATAGAAATATACTTCCTGTAAAATTCTACTGAGGCATTGCCCTTGAAATCCACAGTGGCAAAATCCAGGAACCTCTTCATGGACTGGACTGCCTCAGGCGTTTCATAACCATTTGTAACGAAGATGTTGAACAGTCCTTCCTCGTGTGCAAGTTTTCCAACATCCTCAGCAAACTCAATGAAAATAGTTGGTTCGTTGTAGGTATACGCAATACCCTGGCAGCCGGTGCGAATTGCAAGGTCGACTATTTCCTCGGGAGAAGTCTTCCTGCCCACCACTTCTCTCCTCTGGCTCATGTCGTAGTTCTGGCAGAATTTGCATGCGAAATTGCATCCAGAAGTGCCAAAAGAGAGAACTCTCGAACCCGGAAAGGCATGTAGAATGGGCTTCTTTTCAATGGGGTCAATGTTCATGGCCATTGGAATGCTGTGGACAAGTAAATCCAGGGTACCACCAATATTTTTTCTAACGCCGCAGAAACCAGTCTGACCAGGTCTCAGTTTACAATATCTCCTGCATGCTGTGCACCTCACCATATCGCCTTCAACTGGTTCGTAAAGTGCGGCTTTCATGTTTATTCAGATCAAGATTCGAGTATTATGGTTAATGGCTAGCCATGATAGTACAATAACCCGGGGTGTTTTGCCTTTAATTTTCGAGACACGATTATTAATTCCTAATTGCAGACATTACTCTTTTTTCCATAGTTGCAGTTAGCCTAGATACATATTCTCCCAGGAGTGCACGGTCAATAGACTCGAGAATTGCCAGTTTTGTTTCTTCTGGAAGAAATTCACGGTAATATATCATATCAATGAGTATTTTCTCAGGGTCTGCAACTGGAATGAAGAAGTCACCATATTGAATTAGCGAGAAACCAAAAAACATACTCCTGTCAATCCACCGAACAACATAATTACGCCCCTCAAAATTCCTCAATCCGCTTCTGACTTTCCTCGGTGTAATTATAACTGGATTTGTCTCCTGTTCCCACAAATTTCTCAATGACAAAGCATCCTGAAGCCCATAGTAAAATGGCATAAACGCAAACCCGGTAAATTGGACTTCTTCGTAAAATGTGTAATGTCCTCTGGTAATTCTATGCAATCTTCCTGATTCAATGAGATTGCTGATCACGGTTTTATGGTATCCAACAGGTCCTGCCCGAAATGATAAAAAATTCCTTGCTTCAATTGATGAGAAAGCGGGTTTGGAACTAAAATGTTCAATAAACTCTTTCATGTACTTCATTGGATACCACGTAAAATAGCTGTTTTCATTTTGTTAAGTGAAGGGGGGAGGCCAAGGTAAACAATGGTTTTCAGCACTTCCTCGTCAACGGGTTCCTTCAGGTTCCTCATAAAACTAATTAGCTGTTGTTTGGTAGAATCTAACAAGGGGTTAGTGTTGACCAAATGATAAATATCATACAGATCTCGAATGTACTTTCTGTCGGAGTATGCAAGTATTTTTTCCTCGATGAACTGGTCTGGGGTCAAGCTTAAGATTTCCATAGAACTGCCATCCGCAAGCAAATATGGCATCTGGGTTCCGGTTATTGCACTAGCATGATTTATTTCGAGTTTTACAGTTACGTTCCCATTGGAAATGCTGGAGAATATGACGTTACCTGTATCTTTGATTTTTTGCACGGTTAATCCGTGCGATTCAATGAGATTTCGAACTTGAGGCAATAATTCTGGGAAATCCTTTGAATAGAAATCAAGGTCTTCAGAAAAACGCTTTCCTGAATAGCATCTCCAAATTGCAGTTCCGCCGTGAAGGATCAGACTATCACTTATGGCATACATAATGTCCATAATTTCATCTTGAAGAAACGCCATTTCAATCTGTGACCGTTTTTTCAGTTGTTTAGCTATTGGGAGTTTCAACAAAGTACAATTAACTCAAGATATATAAATGTATAACTTCGGTTAATTACAGTAGTAAAAATATGAATTTTTTTAATTGTATTATAATGGTTTACTAGAGATAAATGAGCAATACCCAACTACGTTCTTGCTATCCCCTGAAAAATCAAATGAAGTGGTATGTCCAAGAAGTGAAAGAGCTCCGGCTTTCGCTTTTGTGTATTCCATCAGGACAGCGATTGGCCCATATCCACAAGCACTCACTTCATGTTCTTCGAGTGTCATGTAGAATCGGTCAATGTCAAGACTTGTGATCGCATCGATGAGTGCGTGATCCTTTTGGTTGGTTAGTTCGAGGCTCTCATAATGATTCAGGTCAGATGATGATATGAGGATGAAATCATCCTGCAATTTCAGAATCGCTTCAGCAAGCTGATGGGCCTCATTTGGTCCCTGCATACCCATAATAATTGTTGTGATGGAAATATCATTTCCCAGCATGTATTGAAGAAATGGAAGCTGCACCTCCACAGAATGTTCATGTGAGTGGGCATTGGCATCCAATCTGGCAGTCAGGCAGTTATTTGCAATGGATGCGCTGGTCTTTTCATCAATAGACACAGATCCCAGTGGGGTATTCCACTGTCCAGAGGGATAAATGGCAGAATATGGAGGAAAAGATGCATGGTTCGGGCCGATTAATACGAACCTCCTGCCTTTGAAGCCTTTCAACTGGCTATAAGCCATTGCTGCAGTTTTCCCCGAATAAACGTAACCGGCATGCGGCACCACAAATCCTAAGAGTTTACCGGTTGGAGTTGCATTCTGTATCTGAAATTCCACGAGGTTGTCCAGGGCAACTTTAAGGGGTTCCTTGCTACCAGGATAAAAGGAACCGGCTACTGCAGGTTTTCTCAGGTTCAGGGGCATAATCATCCAGCATTGGAACAGTTATAACAGTTGAGGTATGGGCAAATGTCTTCTAAATTCAAAATGTAGTTTAGGCTGTTGCAAATTACTATGCATTGAACCATCAATTGGATGCTGAGAACCTTCCGCTTGAAATGCTTACACTAGAACATGGCCAGAAACTCAAGGAAATCGCCTTGAATTCTATTCTCGCAGAAATTGAGGGCACAAAGCATAGTGTGTTTGTTGAAGCCCCAATCCTTAGAAAAAGGGCAGGGGTATTCGTCACTCTCAGGAATTTCGGTGAGCTAAGGGGGTGCGTAGGTTATGTGGAACCAGTGTTTGAACTGTGGGATGCCACTGGCAAAGCAGCGGTTCATGCTGCTTTTTCAGATCCAAGGTTTAGGTCAGTTCATTCACAGGAAATGAAAGATATGGATGTTGAAATATCAGTGCTTGGGCATTTGGAGGCCATATCGGTAAAGGACCCTCATGACATCGGAATCCTGAATCTGGGCACCGAAGGTCTTGTGGTGCGGGGGCATGGAAGGTCAGGCCTACTGCTCCCCCAGGTTGCGACAGAATTGGAGCTAAATCCCATGGAGTTTTTGCAGGAAACGTGCCTTAAAGCAGGGCTCTCAAAGAATGCATGGAAAACTCCTGGTGTAGAAGTTTACAAATTTGCAGCAAGGATATTCTGATCCACTTTCGCTGTCTCATTGTCATTAACACGAAGTCTTTTCGATTCTATTGAAATCGCTATTTACTGCCTAAATAGATGAAAACGTAAGTTTTCTAATTTTTACCAACTTTTTCATAATCTAGATTATCGGTTAAGAGGGATTAATGGATTTCTCCGTATTTTGCACATTATACCAAAAAGTACTTTTTATTGCCTCCCGACATTAGACAGTGTCATATTTAGGCTCATATTGCATCAATGTGAACTCAAAAACCCTCATTGCCATTTCAATCACGACTTTAATGGTCATCTCTGGCTTTGGTATTCTTGTAGGAAGCAATGTTACAGCGTCCAGCACAGATGCTGCAATATCCCCGATGGTACCCTCCATCAATTATAATGTTACATTTGTAGCCAATGGCCTCACAAGCCTGTTCAACGGAGCTGACGCTTGGACACTCTTCCTTGATAACGGAAGTGGAATAGTCAGATTATATCCAACATCCGATACATATTCCTTATCTTTACCCGCTGGTACATATACTTATGAGGCTGATAACTACTTCCAGGCCCTATCTGTTAATTCCAACCCATTTACCGTAAGTTCCAACACCACCATATACCTCAATTTCAGCACTCCTCAAACAGTGACTTTCAATGAACGGGGGCTGGGCGCAGGTTATAATTGGGGCGTAAATCTTCAACCTACTTCAGGCGCGTTAAAAACATACTCTGCAATGGAGCCAGTTTCTAGTGGTTCATCAGCTGTTTATTATGCCATACCCGGAGATTACAGCTATAACTGGTATGTTTCACAAAATGGTACCAACATTTCACTGGGCAGCTCACAATTCACACTTGGCGATTCCAACCTGAATGTATCAGTACCAATAAGCACTTCCAGCAATGTCACATTTTCTGAAAGTAATCTGCCAGCGGGAACCACATGGTATGTCAGGCAGGTCTCCGGACCTATGCTGATCAATACGTATGCCCAGAGCACCAGTGGCACAATAACACTAAAGGAGGAAAATGGAATGAACACCTTTGTTGCCGGCTATATTGCCAATGGCTACCTGATTAATCTCACCTATTTAACAGTGGATGTTGGTTCTGCAAGCAATGTTCAGGTGAACTTCCCAACCTTGTACCTTGTTAACATAATCGCATCCAATTTTCCGGCAGTCTCTTACTACTATGGCTGGGGAACTCACATCCAGTTTTATTATGGTCCTTTCAGCAACAACGTCATGGTAAATGCCTCCGGCTCTCAGAGCATCAACATTCTCCTGCCGCAAACAACAGTTGTGGAAACACCTTTTATTAATCTTACAAACAAAGCTGGCGGCACAGGAACAGGTTACACGGTCTTATACGATAAAGTTGGCCTTGTAGTATCAAGTTCTGGACAGAAGCAGGTGATAAAGCTTGGTACACTGTACGACGTAACAATTAATTTCCTCAATTATCCTGCTTTGAATTCCCTCACAGTAAAGGCAGATGGTGGGAGTTCACTAAATTATGTCAATTCAGCTACCCCATCTTCTTTTGTAAAACTGCTGGCCCCCAATGGGAGTTTTTCCTTCTATTATGACATAACGCCTCACGTTGTCATTAATCATGTCCCATTCAATTTCGCGGTGTCAGGCTCGAACATTATCCTTAATTTCGAGCTGTATGATGTCAATTTCACCAGTGCTGACACATCTTCCGGGTTTACAGTTTATGTCGGAAACAGTTCCCTCAACGGCCCATATTACTATGGAGTTAACGAGCCCACAGCAGGAGGAACTGTTTATTCATACCTTATAAACGGCACATACGGGTATTTCCTGTATTCCAATCCGGGTGGCCCATCAGCCCTTTATCCAGAAGTGAACGGAACATTCACCGTTTCTGGGAAAAACCAGTCAATTCAGGGGAAAGTGCCCACAAAGTACTATAATGCAACCATTGAAACTGCCGGCCTACCTGCGGGTGCAGAATATGGTGGGCACATTCACTCACTGGGGAATTCCACCCTAAATGCAAACATAAATCAGTTAGACAGCTACATTTGGCTCCCTGCAGGAAGTTATGAGATTTCTGGTATCTATGGGCCAGTTTTGGGCAGTACCATCTATGGTGCCAATGACACTTATTTCAATGTAACTTCAGGGGGTCCCAATGATATAAAATTGGATTTCAGCAGCAATGCTTACCTGACAATAACAGAACAGGGCCTTCCGTCCGGCTTAACATGGAGTGTTAATCTCAATGGAAAGGTTTTCACAAGTGACACCTCATCTTTGACAGTTTATAAAAATTCATCTCAGTCTCTTAATTTTACAATAAGCCCCGTAGGGAATTACTACCCTAACCCCTCTTCAGGAAGCCTGACACCTCACAATACGTATTCATCGCGGTACCTTCTCCCAGTCACTTTCACACCTGGTCCACTTGGCGCGGCTTCATTGCCGATTTCAACTTTGAATCTATCTAACTACATGCTTGGAAATGGCTCTGAATTTCCATTTTTTACAAAACTAAGTGTGTTTTCAGAGGTCTCCAACCCATTGAACGGAGAGACTTACATCACATACTCTATGTCTGGATCCGCGAGCTCAATTTCAGGCATATATGTGATCAATTCAGCCACTTATAATGTTGAGGCAAATATACAAATTTTGAACGATGCCACTATTGTTAGTTCCACTCTGGACCTATCCAACAATAACCTATATGTTGGGCTTTATACTGGATATGGATCAAATCCAAACTACTACATCTCAACCATAAACGTGGAGACAGATCATGTTCAACTTACTCCAGTAGACATTCCCGGGCTCTCAAGCATAGTCGTGTATCCAGGGTCCGGTTCTCTTTTCGCCCAGGGAAACAATGCAGTGTATGTTCTAAACCCTTCAACTCTGGCAGTGCAGAATACCATATTTATGAATGGCGCCTATCAAAGCTTGTTTTATTCAGCAGAGGGACTAGACCTTGCATACTCACCACATACTGGCCTGATTTATGCAACTGGTTACATTCCAAATGGTATTGTGGTCATCAACCCGGCCAATGATAGCATCGTGGGAACTTACACATTTTCCATACAGTCCTATGCACTGTATGCATACGTAGGCGGTTCAACACTGGACAACCAGAATGGTATCCTGTACTATACGCTGCAGCAATATGACAATGCAACCGGGGACTACTACACCAACCTGATTGAATTCAATTTAAAATCTGATACTTTCATGGTTGGTCCATCACTGGGCCAGGGATATGCCCTAAACATTGCATATGATTCCAGCAATGGTTTTGTCTACATACCACTCCAAATGTGGGGAGTGCCCTCCAGCCCACTTTCAGACTTGGCATTGGGACAGCTCGATATCTATGATCCCAGTACCGGAATGCTTGTTAACTATAGCGAACTTGGAGTCTTTCCAAACGATGTTATTGTCGATCCGTCAAATAACAACATCCTCATTACTTCCACAGGTTCAGGTACCGTAACGATCTTCAGCCCGGGTGACTATGGCTATATTAACGGCACAGTCAGCAATGCAACTACAACAGTGACGGTAAATGGGGTCACGCTACCAGTGTTCAATGGCCACTTTGCTGCAGAAGTTCTGCCTGGCATATACTACATCAGTGCTTTTGCGCCAGGCTATTCCCCGGTTACGCAAGATATTACAGTAAAAGCATTCTCAAATTCCAACTTAAGCATAGACCTGAATAAAGCAGCGGCAACCTATGAAGTATCTGGGCAGGTTTCCCCTGCCGGTGCGTCTGTAATGTTTAATGGCATATCGGCCTCTGTAAATTCAACTGGATACTACCAGATTTACCTTTCATCAGGCAAGTACACTGTTTCCACCTACCTGAACGGTTATTTCCCGACATCTCAGACTGTTGACGTCACAGGTAATACAGAATTTAATCTTTCTCTGACAAAAGAGCCAACTCCGCAATCAGTTGTTAATGACAACAATGTGAGTGCCATGGGCTTCAACGTCACCATCTCGACTGTTTCATCCAGTGCAAATGGGTCAGTCTCTATCCAGTTCAATGCTACAACAAATGGGATACTAACAGTGGAAATCCCGTACGCTGACCTGGCTAATACCAACATCTCAGACATCCTCCACAGCAGAGTGTTCATAAACGGTGCCCAGTACAGTGACTTCTCGATAATCATCAGTTCGAACTATACTGTTGTGCTCAAGGTGATGGGATTGAAAGGTGATCCAACTCTCGTCTGGGCCTACATCCCTAGTTATGTTGCTCCGCCTTCTAACGGCCTAGGTTTCCCATTGATGTATATTGCCGGGGCCATTGCCGCAGTAATTTTAATTGCTGGGGTTGGAATATATGTCACCAGGAAGAGAATGCTTTTACTGTAATATCTTGC
>JAJZKX010000015.1 GCA_021850745.1 Thermoplasmata archaeon | reverse complement strand
CTGTAGTGAGCACTCCTAACCCTCCCGCTGTAGTGAGCACAGCAATTCTCTTCCCCTCTAGGGGCCGTGCATAGGCAAGGGCCTTTCCAAAATCAAGGAGCTCCACTTCATTGTATGCCCGCACTACTCCAACCTGCCTAAGGATCCCTTCAAGAACCCGGTCATTTGATGCCAGGGCACCGGTGTGGAATGAGGCTGCGGCAGAGGCTTCACTTGTTCTGCCAGTTTTCAGCACCACAATCGGCTTTTCCATGTTCACCCTCTTTACGGTGCTGAAGAATCTGCCACCGTCAGATATGCTCTCAAGATATGCAACGATCGACCTGGTTTCTGCATGTCCAAGAAACATCTCCATGAGGTCCTCCTCATCGATGTCAGCCCTGTTTCCTATATTGACGAAGCCAGATATCCCGGTGCCATTTTCTGTAATGGAATCCATGACCAGAAGGCCAAGGGCTCCGCTCTGGGAAATGAATCCGATCTGGCCTTCATGGGGGAACCAGATTCTGTCTCCCGGCGTAAGTGCAGTGTTTACCTTGGAATGCGGGAAAAGCACTCCAACAGTATTGGGCCCTATGAGTCTAGTTCTGCTGCCCCTAATCTTCTCCTTCAGTGAGAGTTCAAGCTTCCTCCCCTCATCGCCTAGTTCAGAAAAGCCTCCAGCAACGATTATCACGAAGGCGACTTCCTTTCTGACACATTGTTCGAGCACAGTGGGGGCTAGTTTTGCAGGGAGTGCGATTACCGCAAGGTCCACTTTGCCGGGAACCGATTCAATTTCAGCGTAGCATTTGAGACCCAGGATTTCCTCATACGACGGGTTGACAGGGTAAATTTTTCCCTCAAATCCCTGGCTTACCAGGTTCTCCAGCACGGCATTTCCTATCTTTGACCTGTCAGGAGAAGCGCCAATAACAGCAACCGCATTTGGACTAAGTAGTTTATTAAACTGCTTCAATAATAATTCCAGTGTTTATGGATGTATTAAGGCAATACCTAACATTTTCAGAAGTGGGTTGCAGTGCATAATGTGGGACAGTCACCCATTGGATGGCAAAATTTAATGGATGTAGGGTGATTCACCAGACTGGAAGACCCTGGTCCCGTGCCTGTCAAACGAGACTCTGACGACAAAGCTTGAGGAATCCATGAGGGATTTCTGGAGCTGCTGGACCATGTCATGCTTGCTGATGACCAGAAGGAACCCGTCTGAACCGCCGCCCATAAGCTTGGCCGCATCCGCGCCGTTCTCCATTGCAAATGATACGAGAGAATCGATCTTTTCATTGGATACTTTCTTTCCAAGCTTTTTCTTGAGGCTCCAACCTGTATTCACGGCCGAGGTGAATGACTGAAAGTCTCCAGAAACCACGGAATCCATCATTTCGTTGGCAAGCCTCTTCATGACCTTCAGGTTGGAAACGATGTCGCTGTCGCCCTGCTGTGACTTCTCAACCTGTTCCCGGAGAACCGAAGTGCTTTCCCTGGTGTTTCCGGTATAGACTAGAAGGGTTCTTTTCTCCAGTTCCATCATGAAGCTGGAGTATTTTGAAAGGTCTGTTGACTTGTCCTCTGATTGCCCAAACTCCATGTACTTGAAATTTCCAAGGCTTACTGCATAAGGATCCTGTTTTCCCAGGGTAACGCCAAAGTAGTCATGCTCAAGGCTGAACGCCTCCTTTGCAAGGTCCCATGGATCTACCGTTTTACCCTCTATGAGATAAATCAACTTCAGGAGGGCTGTGGTGAGGGCACTGGATGATCCAAGCCCGGAACCCGGAGGGACTCCGCTGTTGATGACAATCCTCCCCTTTGATATCCCGCGGCTCTCAAGAAGCCTGGACATCTTGTTGAGGACTTCATTGTCGCTGTTGTCCTTTCCTATGAGTACGCTTTTGAGGAAATCCCTTGAGGAAATCTCAAGGTCATAATCATCCTGCGTGTAAATTACAGTAACGCCACGGTCTATTGCGGTGTTGATCACCGCGCCTCCGTATGTGTCGCAGAACGGCGATATGTCTGTCCCCCCGCCTCCGAAACTTATCCTGAACGGGCTGTAGGCTGCGTACCTCTTTCCGGCCATTGCATGTGGCATATGACCAGCTATTTCATAAACTTCCCCTATAAACTTATTGTGAAAATAACGGATATATATGCTTGAAGCATGATGAATCAATGGAAAAGAACAACAGCTACTGGCATGCATTACCGGCTGGACCTAACCCCCCTGAACATCTCTATGTCATAATTGAGACTCCGAGGGGCAGCAAAAACAAGTTCGAGATATCAAAGAAGTTTCCCGGTGTGGTACTTGACAGGGTCCTCCACTCATCTGTCATGTATCCCATAGAGTATGGGGCAGTCGCACAGACGCTTTATGCCGACGGTGACCCGCTGGACGCGATGGTGCTCACAAGCGAGCCGACGTATCCCGGAATAGTCATCGAGGCAAGGCCTGTTGGCGTAATGAAGATGATGGACCAGGGGGATAAGGACAACAAGATTCTCATGGTTGCAGAGGGCGATCCGAGGTTCAAGCACATAAAGACATACAAGGACCTTCCAGAGCACACGCTCAAGGAAATTGCAAACTTTTTCCAGACATACAAGATCCTGGAGAACAAGAAGACAGAGGTTCTTGGGTGGGAAGATGGGGATTTCGCGATAAAGGAAATCAAGGAATCCATGGAAGCATACAAAAAACAGTTCCCGTAATAAGTATGGAAAACAGCACTACAATACCTGTGGGGAAAGGAAGGGTAACAATCGACCGATCCCTCAGGGAATTTGCAGAGAAGGGGTATTACATCATCATCAGAATGGAGACCATTGCAGGCCCATGCAATGATGTTGATTGCGAAAGGATACCCGTGGGCATTGTTGAAACCACGCAGAGGCCTGACCCCTCATTCAAGGTTTTTGCCGGAGACGGTTATTTCCTTGCAATTGACCCCCCAGTACAGATGTACATCGACAGGGGCAGGTTATCAGTCACATTGAAAAAGAGCCCCCTGGGCAAACTCGTTGCAAAGGGCCTGATTTTTTCTTAGGCCACAAGGCTGATTTCTTCGCCAGTAATTGCTTCTGCCAATGTTTTTAAGGGTATCTGCGGTACCCCATCACGCCATCTGAAACAATACGGAATAGGTTCCAGCTAGGGAACAGGGAGCTATGGGCAGTGAGTGCCGCATCTGGCATCCGGTCCATAGGCTTCGGCGCCACCTGGCCCTACATGGCTATATTTCTCAACCAGACCCTTGGCGTGCCGGTGTACTTTGTGGGCATAATTTTCACACTTGGCTCCATGGTATCAATACTGTTCAGCATTGTTGGCGGTGCCCTTGCAGATCTAATAGGAAGGAAGAAGGTACTTCTCATCGGAAGCATTATTTCAGGACTTCTGTTCCTGTCCGTTGCCCTTCTTCTTAAGGAAGCATCTCCAACCTATCTGATCGTTACTGTTTTCATATTCACTTCAGCAGGAGGCTCGCTTATATTCCCCTCAGCAAATGCACTGGTCGCTGATGTCACGACCCCTGCTGAGAGGACGAACGGTTATGTTGTTTACAGGATCTTGTCGAATCTGGGATGGGCAATAGGCCCTCTGAGCGGTGCTTTCATCTATGATGCGGGGATATTCTGGATCTTCATTCTAATAACTGCCTGCAGCATTATCCAGGGGCTCATGGTCCTGTTCATGGTAAAGGACAGGTGGAAGGAAAGGAGCAAGAAGGAGAGCCTCACAAAAACACACAGGATCAGCATCCTTTCATTCGACCGGTTCCTCATCGTCTTCACAGTGGGAACTTTCTTCCTGACTCTCGTCTCCTCACAGTTTTCAGTTACTCTTCCTGTTTACATAAAAGGCAGTTCAGCAATTCCAACAAGTTACATCGGATTCATCTATGCTGTGAACGGAGTCGTGGTTGTCGTGGGCCAGTATCCAATCACAAACCTCATGAAACGGTATCCGGAAATTGCCTCAATGATTCTTGGAACAGCCTTCTATGCCATTGGTTACTTTCTCGTGGGATTCTCTTCCAGCCTGTTCGACCTAATGGGCGACATGCTCATAATAACAATTGGGGAAAACCTTGTATCGCCTGTTATGAACAGCATCGTTTCCAAGATAGCACCAAGGGACAAACTGGCCAGATATCTTGGGTTCATGGGAATGATGAACTCTTCAGGAAGGGCATTCGGCCCATCGGTTGGTACGTTCCTTATTTCTCTCTATGCGTTCAACGGCCTCAGGCTGTGGTCAACAATGGATATATTTGGCATTGTTGGAATCGCGATGTTTCTTGCCTTCTCCCGGATGGTTTCAAGGAAAGTGGCTCCTGAAATCAGCATGGATGCAGTGGATCAGAAAGCCTGAGAGCCTACCGAAAGGAGTACCCCAATGAGGAAAATGAAACCGATGAATGTGTTGGAGTTCTGGAATGATACCTTGATGCTTCTGGGGTCATCCGGGTTTACGATATAATGCTGGTAGAAGATCAGGATTGATATTGGTATTAAAGACAGGAAGTAAAATACGGACTTAAGGTAGAAGCCCAGTATGAGAAAGAATGTAAAGGTAAGCGCGTGGACCAGGTTGGAAAGGAGCAAGCCCCTCTTTATTCCGAAGTCTGTCATTACAGTTCTCAGACCTAGGGTCCTGTCATGTTCCATGTCAGGAATAGTATAGATCATGTCAAAGCCTGCAATCCATAGCGATGATGCAAGGAATATCAGGTAAAGTGGCCAGGCGTGAGGGAACGCGGGTGTGATTGCAAGGTATCCTGCGAGCACGCCAACTCCTATGGTAAGGCCCATGTAAATGTGCCTCCACGGGGTTATCCTCTTAAGGAAAGGATCTGTGACAAACAGGAACAGGACTATGGGTGAAAGCAGGAACACGAACGAGTTGAGCAGGTAGGCTGATATTTCAAATATGGACCCAAACACTAGGGTCAGGGTGACTGCTGTGCTGACCTTCATCCTGCCCGTGACGAGTAACCATTCCTTTTTCCTCGGGTTCAACCTGTCAAATTTAAGGCCCTCAATCCTGTTCACCGACATTGCAGTTGCCCTTGCAAAGGTAGTTGCCACCAGAATGAGAAGAAGCTTGAGGTAATCGTAATGCCCGGCTGAAGCAAGAACGGCTCCGCTGAATACAAAGGGCAGATCAAAAACGGTATGTTCTAGCTTGATGTAATCTACAATTTCCTTCAGTTTCATAGTCCGTACTCTCTCCATCTCTTGCTGACTGTTTCTTTAACTTCTTCTGGGACGTCCATTACTTCAGGCCAATTCCTGGTGAAGCCTTCAGCCTCGCCCTTTCTAGTTGCGTCAATACCCATTTTAGAACCGTAATTAAACTGTTGCGATGCATGGTCCAGGCTGTCTGTAACGGTGCCTGGAACTACAAATACATCCCTCTGCGGGTCAATTCTTGTGCTGAGAGCCCAGATGACCTGCTTCCTGTCATGGACATCTATGTCAGAATCAACCACCACTATGATCTTCGAAAACATGAGTTGCCCAAGGCCCCAGAGCGCAAACATGACTTTCTTTGCCTGGCCCGGGTATCTCTTCTTTATTGAAACAATTACCATGTTATGGAAAACGGCCTCTTCCATTGTATTCATGTCAACTATCTCAGGAATCTGGAACTTGATAATTGGGAGAAACATCCTTTCTATGGCTTTCCCGATGATAACGTCCTCATGCCAGAGTTTCCCAACAATGCTAGTTGGATAGATTGGGTTCTTCTTTTCAATTACTCTCTTCACATGGAAGACAGGAAACTGTTCTTCCAGTGAATAGTAGCCGGTGTGGTCGCCAAATGGGCCTTCAAGCCTTGTTTCGGACGGGTCCACATAGCCTTCCAGGACGATTTCAGCGTTCCTTGGGTACTGAAGGTCAACGGTCTGCCCCTGGGCAAGTTCCATCTTTTTCCTGGAAACCAGGCCTGCAAAGGAAAATTCATCAAGCCCGTTTGGAAGTGGAGCAACTGCTGAAAATATTGTGAGTGGATCAGTTCCAAGGACTACGGCCACATCCATGCGCCTCTTATTTTCTGCGTAGCCATGATAATGCTCTGCGCCACCTTTGTGGATCTGCCAGTGCATTCCCAGCGTCTCGTCATCGAATACCTGGAGCCTGTACATTCCAACGTTGCGATGTCCCGTAGTTGGGTCCCTGGATACAACAACGGGCAGAGTGATGAATTTTCCTGCATCTCCTGGCCAGGTCTTGCAGATGGGATATTTAGAAAGTTCTGGCTTGTCAATAACTGTGTGCGAGGAGCCCATGGAAGAGGAAACCTTTGGCTTGATGCCACCCAGCTCCTTCATCATCTGCAGCCCCTTGGAAATAAGTGAATCAGTATCGCTTGGTACCTGAACAAGCCCAAGGAGCCTGTTGCCAATGTCTTCAGGCTCATCCCCAAGGACCATCTTCATTCTTGCCCAGTCTGAGAAAAGGTTTCCAACTGCCCGGATATCCGACCCCTTGACGCTGTCAAAGAGAAGCGTCATCTTTTTCCCTATTCGCTGCTCCTCACTAAGTATGTGGGTCAGTTCCAGTTCAGGGTCTACCTGCACATTCACTTCCCTGAGCAGTGATTTGGATCTAAGGGTGTCTAGGTACTCTCCAAGGTCAGCAAAAACCATGATGGGACCTCATTGCAACTTTAAATATCATCTTTTGCGCTTATTCATCTATATAAGAGAAAAAGTAGGGGCAGCAGACACCATCTGGAGCCCCTGGAATGAACTCTTTGCCGAAATCAGCTCTTCTTGCCGAGGATTGCTGCCCTTGCTGCGGAAAGCCTTGCAATAGGTATCCTGTAAGGAGATGCGGAAACGTAGTTGAGACCAATTCTGTGGCAGAAGTTGATTGTGGATGGGTCTCCGCCCTGTTCACCGCAGATTCCAACCTCAAGTTTCCGGTTTGTCTTCCTTCCCTTTTCTACGGCCATCTTCATGAGCTCCCCAACTCCTTCTTCATCCACTGTTGCAAAGGGATCGGTTGGCAGTATGCCCTCCTCAACATAGCTTGCAAGGAATTTCCCCTCTGCATCGTCCCTGCTGTATCCGAAGGTCATCTGCGTCAGGTCATTGGTCCCGAATGAAAAGAAGTCCGCAAATTCGGCAATCTTGTCTGCAGTCAGGCATGCCCTCGGTATCTCAATCATTGTTCCGAACATGTATTCAACGCCATTCTCGCCTGCTGCCTTCTTTGCAACTTCCTCAAGCCTCTCCCTGAGGCGTTTCAGCTCATTGGGGTGTCCCACGAGTGGTATCATAATTTCCGGGAGTATTGTGTGACCCTGCTCCTTTACCTTAATGGCGGCAGTTATGATGGCCTTCACCTGCATCTCATATATTTCCGGATAGCTCAGGCCAAGCCTGCAGCCCCTGAATCCCAGCATTGGGTTGAATTCTTCAAGGTTCTTGACAGTCTGCAGGAGTTCCCTCAGCTCTGCAAGCTTTCCTATTATATCATCAAGTTCCTTTGAATCCTTGGTGTTTCCAAGCTTGAGCTTGAGGTCGAATATTTCTGTGAGAATTTCTTCCTTGTCTGGAAGGAATTCATGCAGTGGCGGGTCAAGCAGCCTTATGATGACAGGATAACCGTCCATGGTTCTAAGGAATTCAGTGAAATCTGCGACCTGCATGGGCAATAGCTGGTCCAGGTACTTCAGGCGATCAGCCAGTGATGTGCTCATGATCATGGCTCTCATAATGGGGATTCTCTCATTTCCCAGGAACATCCTCTCAGTCCTTGCCAGTCCAATTCCCTCGGCGCCGTTTTCCCTGGCAATTCTCGCTTCCAGTGGGGTGTTTGCATTTGCCCTTACTCCGAGTTTCCTGTAAGAGTCACACCACTTAAGCAGAACCTGAGCTTCGGGGGTTATGGACGCAGTTTCCAGGGAGGCTTCTCCTAGGAGGAACTGCCCGTTGGTTCCATCCACTGTGATGGTATCGCCTTCCCTGAACACCTCATCGCCTATCCTCAGGGTCTGTTCCCTGAGATTTACGGTCATGCTTTCCACCCCAACTACCGCAGGTTTGCCCATTGCCCTGGCAACCACTGCTGCGTGGGATGTCATTCCTCCTTTCTGCGTGAGGAAACCCTGTGAAACCGACATTCCTCTCACGTCGTCGGCGGTTGTTTCAGGTCGAACAAGCACAAGCTTCTTTTTCTCCTTGGCAAGCTCCACGGCCTTCTCAGATGAGAACACTATTGTTCCATATGCTGCTCCAGGAGATGCGGCCAGCCCTTTTCCCAGTACTTTTTCCGTCCCGTTGTACTTGACCTGCGGGTGGAGAAGGGTGTCAAGAACTTGCGGTGTAACCCTCAATATGGCCTCCTTGTCATCGATCAACCCTTCGTTGACAAGGTCAACTGCCATTTTTACAGCGGCTTTTGCGCTTCTTTTGCCGTTTCGCGTCTGAAGAAGGTAGAATTTCCCTTTCTCTATGGTGAATTCAATATCCTGCATATCCCTGTAGTGTTTCTCAAGGGTCTCAGCAGACCTAATGAGGTCATCGTATGCCTTAGGCATCTCCTTCTGGAGGTCCTTGATTTCCCTAGGGGTCCTGATTCCTGCAACGACATCCTCCCCCTGTGCGTTTGTGAGGTATTCCGCAAAAATCCTCTTGTCACCGTTGTTTGGGTCCCTCGTAAATGCAACTCCAGTGGCGGAATCGTCGCCCATGTTGCCAAACACCATTGATACAACACTCACGGCAGTTCCAAGTGTCTCCGGTATGTCATTGAGCTGCCTGTATGTCTTGGCCCTCTCTGCATTCCATGACTTGAATACGGCCTCCACGGCGACCCTAAGCTGCATAAGGGGATCCTGCGGGAATTTCTGCTTGAACTTTCCGTACACCACAATATATTCTTTTATAACAGCCTTAAGGGCATCTGCGTTGAGTTCATTGTCACCTTTTACGCCATTGTGCCTCTTGATCTCGGAGAGCCTTTCCTCGAATTCCTCATGGGGGATGCTGAGGACGACCTCCCCGAACATTTGGATAAGCCTTCTGTATGAATCGTATGCAAACCTCTCATTCTTGGTAAGTTCTGAAAGGGCCTTGACCGTTTCATCATTGAGCCCCACGTTGAGTATAGTATCCATCATTCCAGGCATGCTTATTGCAGCACCTGACCTGACGGATACCAGGAGCGGGTTCTGTTTGCCGCCGAATTTTTTGCCGGAAGTTTTCTCCAGGGTGGACAGGTGCTCCAGTATTTCCCTCCAGAGCGAATCCTTGACTTCGCCAGTATTCAGGTATTCCACACAAGCCTCAGTGGAGACCGTGAATCCCGGGGGCACAACGAGTCCAATTCTGGCCATCTCAGCAAGCCCGGCGCCCTTTCCTCCGAGGATATCTACCATTTCTCGGCTTCCTTCGCTAAAATCATACACCAATTTTCTGGGGCTGTTCACGTTCTTTTATTTGGGGGCTTTAAAAAGGTTTTACCAGACTTCATGTTAATTTGTGCCGAAATTCGTATCTTATTGCCAAATGATCGTATAACTTTGGATCAAGCCATTAGCTTAGGTCCTATTTTGCGATAAAGTATAAATAGGCTGAGCTCGTATAACGGGGAAAATATGTTTAATATATAAAAACAAGAAATTTACTATGCTTTACCGAGGCGATTTTTATTAGAAAAGTTGGCATTGCCGATTAACATGGAACGGTCTGTTATCCAACTCTCCAGTGGCAAAGTCTCTTATCTTGAACGCGAAGGGGTTTATCCGGTAGTATTCCTGCATGGGCTTGGGGGTTCAGGAAACAACTGGCTGAGGCTTGCAGGCCAGCTCCCGAAGCATATCCGGATGATCATGCCGGACCTATGCGGCCACGGCCGGACGGAGATCCCCATGAAAGATTTCTCAATTGCGGAACAGGTTCTGGCATTAAAGGAACTCATATTGAAATTGGGCCTGGAAAGGTTTTCAATGGTAGGCAATTCATATGGAGGATGGGTCTCCATGAGGTTTTGTGCCTCGGGTGGGAATCCAGAAAGCCTCGTTCTTATGGACTCGGCAGGAATTAACCCTACTGTCGGAGAAGAGTCCCCGGATAATGAGGAGAAGTTTGTCCAGAGGGTGATGGCAATGAATCCAAGGAACAATGTAGAATATATAAGAAAATTCGTAAGGGTCAACGCAACCGGAAGGGAGAAAGTCACTAATGAGGAATTGAATTCCATCAGAGCCCGGACGCTGGTCATCTGGGGAGGGAAGGATCGGCTAATACCGGTGAAATATGCAGAAGAACTCCACAGAAACATACAGGGAAGCAAATTGGAAATTCTGGAAGATGCAGGGCACATACCACACTCAACAAATCCGGAAGAAGTAGGAAAGCTTCTGGCCAAATTCCTGCCTGAATGATCCTGCCACTTACCTTGAATTCAGTTTATATGAACCGGGATCTTCAGCTTGGCGCGCAGTTATAAATTCGCTCATTTCTTCAGGATTTGTCTCAACAATCTGCGCCTCATGCTTTCCGATGATTTCCCATTCAAGGAATATCCCGCCATTTCTCGGCTTCATTCTTGTAATGATTGACCCTCCAAGGAATGGTTCAGATATGGAGTTTACAGAAACTACGGGAAGCCTTGTTTCAAGAGATCTTCCCTTAACATAGATGTGCCACATTTCCATGAATTCTGCAGTTATAAGTGATGGGTTCACAATAAGGCTCGCACCGTTGGCAACCGCCATCTTGGCAAAATATGGGAAGTCAAGGTCGTAGCACACAGCTACGGCAACCTTCATGTTGCCTGCACTGAAAATCTTAACATCGTTTCCCCTTGCATACCTGCCATTCTCAAGCTTGAACAATGATATCTTGTCCTGGAACCCCTTTAATTTCCCGCCATGTATGAATGGAGAGGAATTGTAAAGCTCTCCGTTGCGTTCCATTGAGAAGCTTCCGGGCACGACGGTGCATCCATGCAAGCTTGAAAAATCCTGGAAATAGTCTAAGATCTCCTGAAGTGTGGAATCGGTTTCTGGCAAAGCATTTGTCACCCACTTTTCAGGAAAGGCAACCAACTGGAATTCATGTTCGCTGAACCTGCCCAGCACTTTTCTTAGGTATGGCATGGCTTCATTGGCCTGCAGCCTAGGGGCCTGAACGCAAAGAACTTTCAAGCTTTACCATTCCTTAATTTTTCAGAGAGAAGTATCATCAGGTTCAATGCCATTTTCGGCTTGAACAAGTGGCCCGCCCTTACTGCATCATTTCTTGTGATGAATGTATATTCATTCTTCACCGGGCCGAATGGCAGTTTTTCATCGGTGAATGGATTGAAAACAATGATGTCAGGATCGATGTCACTGAAGCTTTTCCGGATCACTTCAGGTTCCGTTTCCCTGGAAAGCTTGAATATTGCAAGCAATCCTTTATGGTGCTTCCTTATGGTGTGGTTTAGCTTTTTGCTTGTGATAAGTTTCAGTTCCACTGGGGCAGAGCTGTCAAGCTTGTCCCTGAAAGCTTTTTCCAGCCTGTAATCGGGCAGTGAGGCAGAATTCACAACCAGGTCAAATTTACTCCTGGAGAAAGCCTCTTCTGTGCCCTTCTCAAACTCTTGCATGGTTTCGGCCGGAAAGAACTCTACGTAATCCGGGACACCCTGATGGGCATTCCCTATGAAAACAACCTTTTCAGCACCCAGGCGGAACGCGCTCCTCACAAGCCACCAAGCTGTGGTGCCAGTTCCTGAGTTTGTAATGCTTCTCACTGGGTCAATTCTCTCCTCCCCCTTTCCCCCTATTATGAGGGCTTTCCTTCCAGAGAGCTGGTGATGGCTCAGTGACCTGACTGCATAGTCAACCAGTTTATCGATTTCAGAGATCTTTGCCTTTTCAGAGTGCATTTTTGGGGGAACTATGGCAACGCCAGCTTCCCCAAGCTTTTTGAGGTTAGCGCTGTTGATCGGGTTGACCATCATGCCTTCATGCATAACAGGTGCAATGAGAACAGGATTCCCATTTCCAAGGGCAAAGGAAAAGAAAAGCGACGGCACATCGTCTGAGATGCCGGAGGCTGCCTTCCCTATGAAGTTATAGGAAGCCGGGCATACCATAAGCAGAGTGTTCTTGGGGTTTCCTTCAAAACAGCTGATATGTTCTATGAAACCGGTAATTTCCGTTACCACTTCCCTTTCGGACGCCCATTCCATTACGTTTGGATTTACCATAGAAGCTGCTTCCCTGGACATTCCAACAGTCACTTCAGCGCCTTCCCTTCTCAGGTCCCTGATCAGGTCGGGGATCCTGTAAATTGAAATGCTGGCAGTTATGGCAAGTACAACTTTCTTTCCCGAAAGGGCACCTGCAAACCTTGTCTCGTCTATATCTATCATAAGTCCTCAGGCTTCACAATGAACCAGGAACCGGTTGCTTCAGCGCACAGTTTCCCGTCCCCGTCCAGTAATTCGATCTTGCTGAACGTTATATTTCTTCCCCTCTTGGTGATTTTTGCTGTTACAGTCAATGGGCCTTTGCGCACTGCACGCAGGAAGTTGGTGTTCATATTTATTGTGACCTCGTTTGCAACATCGCCATAGGTCATGACGCACAATCCACCGGCTGCATCTAGGACAGTCATGATCGCACCGCCGTTCATGATTTCCCCAGGCCTGAGGAGACTCTGTCCAAGTGGCAGGGAAAGCTCAAGCAATCCAGGTTCCACCCTGACGATTGTGAAATCTATGTTTTTAAGGAAGTTGTCTGATTTCAGAAGGCTGAGAATAGGCTCTTTCATGCAATATGGGTATGGGCCAGTTATTAAAATAATCCATGAAATATGTCAATAACAATCACTTTAATAGTTATGGCAGCAACAAATTTATCAAATTTGAGTAGATTAATATTTTACATTAACACTGAAAATCATTGTCTTAAAAGTCATATCTACCAAAGAAAATCATATAAACAATCAAGATATTATTAGCTATGGAAGCTAATGCTGAGCAACTCAGCAAAATAGCAGAAATGCTAAAGCTCCTTGGCCTTTCATCCTATGAGGCCCAGGGCTTTGTTGCACTTGTGTACCACGGTGTTGCCAACGCTGACACTGTTGCGGATACTGCAAACATACCGAGGACATCCGCATACAAGGTCATGGAGTCCCTGGTACAGAAGGGGTTTGCCAAGGAAACAGACGGCAGGCCAAGAATGTTCAAGCCTGACGACATGAACCGCATCAGGTCAGAATTCCAGGAAAAATTTGACAAGCTTTTCAGGAGCCTGAAGGACCTTCAGGACATGCTACCATCAAAGGGCGAACCGCAGCTTGTATACACCATTTACGGGAACCAGCAGGTCATGAGCAAGCTCGCTGAGATGGTAAACCTTACCGAAAAGGAACTCATCATATGCACCCCTAAGGTCAAGGAAATCAGGACCGACCTCAAGAAATACATAGACAATGCAATCAAGAGGGGTGTCAAGGTTACTTTTGTCACCCCACCTAACAAGAGGATTCCGCCAAACACCCAGGTGTTCAGAAAGGAAGGCCTCATTGCAACCGATGTTGTGAGCGACCAGATAAGGGCCATGATAGCTGGTCCTGAGATGGATGCATGCGGTTACACAGACAACCCTGCGCTAGCTTTGCACGTTTATCAGTTTATCAACATGATAATTGAGAGCGAGAAGTCAGCTTAACGTGGTGGGATTGGGAGTTACGGAAAAGATGCTTATCGGAGGACACATATCAACTGCAGGCGGGATATACCTTTCACCGGAGAGGGCAGCAAAATTCTCATTCAGAACATTCCAGATATTTTCTAAGAACCAGATGCAATGGAAGGCAAAACCTCTCCTCAAGGAGGATGTTGAAAAGTTCCAGAATGAGGTCAAATCAAGAGGGATGAAGGGAATCATGGTACACGCTTCCTACCTGCTGAACATGGCAACTCCAGACTTGGAATTGCGGTCAAAGGTTATTGAGGCGTTTGGGGAGGAAATCAGGCGCGCCGACATTCTGGGTATAGATTACTTGACTTTCCATCCCGGATCATCCAATGGCACTTCAGAGAAGGAAGCCCTGAAGAACATTGCAGACAACCTGAACCAGCTTATCAAAAGCGGGCAAAAATGCACCATTCTGCTGGAAACATCAGCCGGGCAGGGGAAAACTGTCGGTCATACGTTTGAACAGCTTGCCGAAATATTGGACCAGATCCAGATTAAGGGCAAGGTCGGTATTTGTTTTGACACATGCCACGTTTTTGCTGCGGGCTATGACATTAAGAGCAAATCGGGATACGCTGAAACAATGGACCGTTTCAACTCAACCATTGGGCTGGACAAACTTAAGGGATTTCACCTGAACGATTCAAAGAAAGGCATTAATAGCAGAGTGGACCGGCACGAGCAGATTGGCGACGGGATGCTCGGCATTGACGGAATATCAAATTTCATCAATGACATGAGGTTCGCAGACACGCCCATGAACCTTGAGACACCACTTGGAGAGGGCGGTTATGAGAAGGACCTCGCAGCAATGAATGCAGCACTGAAAGAGGATTGAACAAGTGATCATCAAGCCCTTTCAACCACTAGTGTTCCGCCGAGACTTAAAGAATGTTACCTCGCCACCATTCGATGTGATAACAAAGGAACAGGAGTCGCTTCTTAAAGAGAGCCGGTACAATATAACCCACATTACATTACCTGAACTGGGAGGGCCTTCAAGGTCAAGGGACCTTCTATCCCAATGGGTGAACGAGGGAATTATCTCCAAAGAAAAAGAATCCTGCCTACTCATTATCACCCAGGATTTCCGGGCCAACGGCAAAGACTTCAGCAGGATTGGGCTGATTGCTCCTGTCGAGACTTCACCGCCTGCAGGAATTGTAATACCCCATGAGGACACATTTGAATGGGCT